>NZ_JAUBQD010000003.1:0-101977 GCF_036701085.1 Microcoleus sp. Pol7_A1 | reverse complement strand
TTCTGTTACTGTAAGCACTTGCTATACTATCTTGAAACATGGCCCACTTTTCTGAGTCAGCTTCGCGAGTACAAATAGTTAATCCTATATCCAGACAAGCAATAACAATCTCTATGTTGCTTGCCCGACTGCCTTGCTGAAAACTTGAAAATGTTTGATTTAAATTGTATAAAATATTAGCAAGATAGTATGCTTGGTCTGCATCCAAGTTTTCTAGAATTTGAGTTGCCCACTCTCGCAGATATCGGGCAAAATCATCGTCTAATAATTCGAGATTGGCTTGCAGGATGGCGGTTTCTTCGTCGCTGGGACAGGTGAGGAGAGATTGAATCAGGGTGAGATAGGCTTGGTGGCGTTCTTCGTTCATTTTTTACTACCCATATTTGGGATATTGTACATTTTTTGTGGGTTCGGCGCGGGGATGAAGAAACCGGGTTTTTGGGAGTTTTCGGGTGTTGGGCGATGATTGTCGAAAAAACCCGGTTTCTGGGTTCGGCGCGGGGATGAATTACCCCAACCCTTCAACTAACAGATTGCGAGCACTTTCCAACGCTTCCTGCAACTTACTTGCATCGCGTCCCCCAGCTTGCGCCAAATTCGGCCGCCCGCCACCTTTTCCGCCGCAAATTTGAGCAATTCCCCCGATAAACTTGCCAGCTTGCAATCCTTTCTTATTAACTTCAGGACTAAAAGCTGCAACCAAACTTACCTTGTCCGGTTCAGGAATTGATGCCAAAACAACCGCAGCATTTCCTAACTTTTGCTGCAACCTTTCCGCCGCTGTTTTCAGCGCTTCCGTATCCACATCACCCAATTGAGCTACAATGATTTTGAATTCGCCGATAGCCTCAGCCGCACTCAGCAACTGGTCGGATTTCGCGATCGCCAATTCCGACTTCACAGCAGCCAAATGTTTCTGAGTATCCTTCAACTCATTCTGCAAATTAGTAATCCGGTTCGGCAATTCTTCAGGCTTCGCCTTAAATCGATCGCCCAAATCGCGCACCACCTTATCGCGCACATTCAAATAGTCCAAAACAGCTTGACCGGAAACCGCTTCAATCCTGCGAGTTCCCGCCGCTACCCCCGCTTCCGAAACAATCTTAAACAGCCCGATTTCTGCCGTATTGCTGACGTGAGTCCCGCCGCACAATTCCATCGAAACGCCGGGAAAATCGATAACCCGCACCACATCGCCGTACTTCTCGCCAAACATCGCAGTCGCGCCTTTTTCCCTCGCTTGGGCGATCGGCATTTCTGCAACGACCGCAGCGTGCGCCTCAGCAATCCAACTATTAACTAAATCCTCAATTTTCTGCAACTCTTCTGCTGTGACAGCGCGCGGAGAATTGAAATCAAACCGCAATCTCTCAGACGATACCAGCGAACCAGCTTGCGAAATCGAATCGTCCACAATTTTTCGCAAAGCTGATTGTAATAAGTGAGTTGCTGTGTGGTTAGCCTGAATTCGGCGGCGACCGCTATTGTCAATTTTCGCCGTAATACTATCGCCAACTCTCAGCGTTCCCCGTTCCACAAAGCCGAAATGCACGAAGAAATCCGATTCCTTCTTCACATCATCAACTCTTACCAACAAACCCTCTCTATTCTCTCCCTGAATGCTGCCGTTAAAATAACCTTTATCCCCAATTTGTCCGCCGGATTCAGCATAAAACGGCGTTTGGTTCAAAACAACTTGTACCTCAGTGCCGGCGGCTGCTTCCTCCACAGATTTGCCGTCAACCAAGATAACTTCCACCTCAGCTAAACTCGACAATTCATCGTAACCGACAAACTCAGTTCCCTGGATTGTTTCAGCCAACTTATCCAAAGAACCCTGCACCGTCAAATCAATTGTTTGGCGAGCATCTTTAGCGCGAGTTTGCTGTTCCTTCATCGCCGCTTCAAAGCCGTCCAAATCCACCGAAATTCCCTGTTCCTCAGCAATTTCTTGAGTCAGTTCTAAGGGGAAACCGTAGGTATCGTAAAGAGTGAAAGCATCTTGACCGCTGATTTGTTGGTTGGTTTGCTGTTTTGTACGATCGACAATTTCCTCCAGCAGCTTCTCTCCGCGTTCCAAAGTCTTGAGAAACTGCGCTTCTTCCCTTGCCAATTCCGCCTTAATTTGAGCTTCCCGCTGCCGCACGTTCGGATAAGCTGCTTCCGAAAGGGCGATCGCACTTTCAGCCACCCGCACCGTAAATTCGCCCTGAATTCCAATCAGTCGCCCGTGGCGCACCACCCGGCGAATCAACCGGCGCAAAATGTAACCCCGACCAACATTCGACGCGCGAATTTCGTCCGCAATCATGTGCACCACAGCCCGAATGTGATCGCCAATTACTTTCAGCGAAACCTTGACTTTTTCATCGCTATTGTGGTAATCAATCCCGGCAATTTCCGCCGCCGATTGAATGATCGGAAAAATCAAATCTGTTTCGTAATTATTGGGGACTTTCTGGAGGATTTGCGCCATCCGTTCCAGTCCCATGCCAGTATCAATATTTTGATTTTGCAGCGGTGTTAAATTGCCCTCTGCATCTTTATTGTACTGCATGAAAACCAGGTTGTAGAATTCAATAAACCTGCTATCATCTTCGAGGTCAATATTGTCGCCTCTTTCTGGGTGAAAATCGTAGTAAATCTCGGAACACGGGCCGCAGGGGCCAGTCGGGCCGGATTGCCAGAAATTGTCATCTTCTCCCATGCGCTGAATCCGATCGCCTGGAATGCCAATTTCATCGCGCCAAATCGCAAAAGCTTCGTCATCTTCTCGGAAAACGCTAACAACTAAATTGGATGCTGGTAAACCGAAAACTTCGGTGGAAAGTTCCCACGCCCAGGCGATCGCCTGTTTCTTGAAATAATCCCCGAAACTGAAGTTACCCAACATTTCAAAAAACGTGTGGTGGCGGGCGGTGCGGCCGACGTTTTCGATGTCGTTGGTGCGGATGCACTTTTGAGAAGTCGTGGCGCGCGGTGATTCGGCGGCGCGCTGTCCGAGAAATATCGGCTTGAATTGTAGCATTCCGGCGATCGTCAGCAACACAGTCGGATCTTCGGGCACCAAAGAAGCACTCGGCAAGATTTTATGTCCCCGCTGAGCATAAAAGTCGAGGAATGTTTGGCGGATTTGGCTGCCACTGAGAAACTTAGGAGAAATAGACATGACAAAAACAGTTAAGTATGTAAAGATGTAGCAGCAATAGAACTTACATCTATGTGGATATTTATATCATTATACTTAGTAATGTAAAGACCTATCAAGTTTTGCAAATAGTGCTTTACTGCTCGGAAAGCTCGTGCTAACTTAATAATAGACACCCGGACAGAAAGAGAAAGGAGGTCGCTATATTTAGAAAGAAAGTTCGAGGATATAGGCATGGTGTCTCCGGTCTAGATTCCCAGGCGCAGCAGAAATTAACCGAACACAACTTGGAATAGTGGCGAACTGCCGATCGAGCAGTCAAGCCAAACCGCAGTCGAGTCAGACTTAGTTGTAGTTGCAAATTAAAAGTAAAGCTGCACAAGTTGTAAACCCTAGTAAGTAACAGTTCTCAATCGGAAACACATCTCGTTTGTTAAAAAAAACAAAGCTCTCCTATTATTGGGTCTGGTCGCTGTCGATCGGGCCCTATGAATTGTTATAGGGCGATCGCAAGAGGAGAGGGTTAGAGAGGGAAAGAGGGCAGAGTTCGACGGCATAAATGCTTTTTGCTCAAAAGAAACTTTCCTCGGAGCCGATCGGCGATCGATCGGTGCAGCTTTTGAGTTATATCTTATACATAAGACCTGTGCGATCGCGGCCGCAGCTTTTTGCCGCGGCCCAAGCGCTGTGGTATTAGGCACTCTCAAGATGCGATATCATTGAAGATGTCGGTACAAGACATTAAAACCACCCGCTGTATAGCAGGGAAGTCTACGCTACTCTGAGCTTGCTGCAAGGCAAGGATAGCAAACCCCCATTTTGGGTGACAAAACCTGGCTCAATAATTTGAATCTCAGGATATTTAGAGTCAATATTCTCAAAAATTCCATCCCCGACGCAGGGGTGAGAGTTCAAACAATAAAAGCCCCCCCACTCAAAAAAGCTAGTGCCACTAACAACTGTCGTAAATCACTAGCACACTTCTTAAACTCACAATCTCTGGAGATTCCAGGTACAAGCATGGCAGAAATAACTAAAGAAGAAATGCGCGAACGGCTGGGAAATATCGACCAGATTCGCGATATAATTTTTGGAGCGCAGCTTAGAGAATACGACAATCGCTTCGATAAAATAGATTCAGACTTGTCGATGATGCAGCAAGATATGCAAGCTCGCATCGAACAAGTAAAAACAGTTCTGTCTGCAGAAATGAAGGCGGCAGTTGATTCGTTAGAAAAGAAAGTTAAATCGCTCACCTCAAACACCCAAGAAGAAAGCGCAGACATCCGTCAGCAAGTCGATCGCGTTAACCGCAAATTCTCCAGCAGCATGGAAGCCCTGGACGAGGCGATGGACAATCAAACCAGTTCGCTTCGCGACGAACTCTCCCAAACCAGAGAGCGACTATCTGAAGAAACCCGCACTTTGAAAACACAGGTTTTTGAAGAACTAGATCGCCGCTTTTCCATGCTCAGAGATGTTAAAGTTTCCCGAGACGACATGGCAGAAATTCTGTTTGAACTCGGCATGAGGCTCAAAGGAACAGAATTTGTCCCCGAACTTAAAGGCGTTGCTGATAATAAGTTAAATACCGAATTTCTGTTGCCGGAGCGCCACCATCACGGATAATAACGCATGGCTTTACCGAAAGAAAATCCGGCTGACGAAGATGAGTTAGAGGGTTTTGTTTCTAAACCTGACGAGTCCGCTGCCGATGCAGCAACCCAGCTAGAACCCTTGCTGAATCTGTTAGTCGATCTCAAAATTATTGCTGGTTCAAACCAGCAAAATGCAGAGCCCGAAGGTGACAGCAGCAGCGAAAACGATCGAGCTGGGGCTCTCGGCGGGTTGATGGATTTGTTAGGTATTTCTTCAGAAAAGCAAGAGGAAGTTCCAGCGAGTCTGCCCGAAACTGGCAATCGCAAACCGGAGTCTGGCGATTCCCTGGCTGTTGCAGACGAGTTTAAAAATTTGCTGTTCGCTACTCACAAACTCAACTCTTCAGAACTGGAAAAAGACTATTCATCAGCTAAAACTATAGATGTTTCAGCCATCGTCCAGCCGGATTTGGAGGATCAATCAGAGCCACTCCAAGAGTTGTCTAACTTGACAATGAAAGATTCTCTACAGGAAGTACAGGCTCAAAAATCCCACGGGGTCGATCGGCATTTACAGGATGTTTCCCCTCCCGAAACCGAGTCAAAATTCTCGGTAATTCCCCATAACCCCATAGTTTCCCCAGTCTCAAATCCACCAGAAACTGGATATTTAGATGCTGCGATGGCTTCGGCTTTAGAAATCCCAAACTTACTAGAACAGCCGACAGAAATATTAGGCCAAATTAAACAAGACTTAAATCAAGCCGACAGCGCGATGGAAACGCTGCAAAATCTGATTTTCGGCTCAAAAATATCAGATATCGAGCAAGTCAAAAATCTGCTGGCAGAAAACGACTTGCCGGGGGTGCGCCACCTGATGGCAACAATCGACGATAAATTAGGAAAATTGGAGCACCAAATCTACGAGCCCCAAGAGTTGATTGAGTTGATGCTGCCTTGGATCGCAGAAATTCTCAGCCGCAAAATTGCCGATTCCAGAGAAGAAGTTGTCAAGGCGATCGGGCCAATTATTGACGAAGTGATTAGGGCAAAAACTCAGGAAAACAAGTCGGCAATGAGTGCGGCAATAGCTGAGCTGCTTCCCGACGCACTTGCTCAACAAATAGTCAATTCGCCAGCGGATATTGCTCGCGCGATCGCCCCAGAAATCGGTCTGGCAATTAAAGAGCAAATTCGCCTCGACCAAGAGTCGATCGCCCAGGCCCTCGCCCCGGAAATGGGTAAAGCGATTACAGCCCAAATAAAACTCGAACGCGACTCTATGGTGGATGCCCTCTATCCCGTAATTGGCAGTACAATTGCCCGATACATGGCAGAAGCTATCAAGACAATCAATGAAAAAGTGTCCAATGCCATCAGCGTCGAAGGATTCCAGAGAAAAATTCGCTCCAAAGTACAACGAGTCTCCGAAGCTGAATTAATCCTCCAAGAATCAGTACCCTTTACCGTCCAAGCAGCATTCTTAATTCACAAAGCATCTGGCTTGATAATTTCCGAAGTTCAAAACTCAGAAAGCTACCAGTTAGAATCAGAAATGGTAGCAGGAATGCTCACAGCTATTCGCAGCTTTGTTAACGAGTGCATCGTTGAACCAGGAGAAGCTTCCGAACTCAATCAAATTGAATACGGCGACTCCAAGATTATGCTAGAAGTAGCGGGATACTGCTACATGGCAGTCGTGATTAAAGGAGAACCGCCACATTTGTTTATCAAAAAACTGCGGCAAACAGTTAGCGATCTGATCCTTAATTACGCTCAAGAAATCCACGAGTTTAACGGCGATCCCGGTACTATACCGGAGTCGCTACACCCGTTCCTAAAAAATTTATTCGACCCGCTTCACAAAGAAAAATCAACAAAACCCCCGATCGCCCTAGCGGCTATCAGTTTAACAGCCCTGAGCTTAATCTTAGTACCTTGGGGAATTTATCAGTACCACCGCAGCATTGACCGCCGCCTCGAAGCAAATGCCGCTTTAGCTTTAGCATCGACCCCAGAATTAGCGGTTTACCGCTTAAATGCCGACGTTGAAGGCAACACTCTCAAGTTAACCGGACAGTTGCCAAATGCACAATTGCGGGCAAAAGCTGCAAAAATAGCTGCATCAACTGCACCCAATCTGAAATTAGAAAATAAAATTGTTGCTGTAGATGTACCCCCAGATCCTGTTTTGGCAGCGGCGGAAGTGCAGCGGATCACCGCTGTTTTGAACCGCTTGTCGGGCGTTTCTATTTCTAGTCGGTATGGCGATCGCAAAGTTACAGTAGATGGCACAGTTATGGACCTAGCAGACACACAGAAAATAGCTCAGTCCTTGAAGCAAATTCCCGGTGTTCAGTCGGTCATCAGTACGGTTAAATTAGATCCCCTGAAAATTACAACCCGCATCTACTTCGAGCCAGGAACCACAAAATTAGACTCTACATATGGAGAAATCATCGCCAGTGTAAAAAATTTCATGGCTCAATATCCTCAAAAACATATTAAGATAATTGGACACAGCGATCGAACTGGGGAACTTGCTACAAATCAACAGTTGTCGCTAAAGCGTGCCGAAGCAGTGCGAGATGCTTTAGTGCGACAAGGTGCTGACCCGAAGCGCCTCCAAACCGTCGGCAACCCCAATCCTCCTGCCGACGTGGAACAGAATCAACCGCGACTTTTAAGCAGATGCGTGGTATTTGAACCAATAACTAAGACCGCAAACAGTAAATAATTATGTCAGTTACTATATCTAAAAAAATGTGCATGATCGGCGATTTTGGCGTCGGCAAAACCAGCCTGATCCGCCGTTTTGTCGATCGGCAATTCAGCGACCAGTACCTGTCCACTGTGGGAGTAAAAATTTCCCGCAAAAGCGTAGAATTAGAAGGCGTAAAACAGCGGGAAAACGTGACTGCACAGTTGCTAATTTGGGACTTAGAAGGGCATACAAAATTCAAAGGAATAGCACCAACTTACTTGCAGGGAGCTAGCGGTGTTTTAATCGTTGCCGATGTCAGCCGATCCGAAACAGTTGAGCGAATCTCCGAACACATTCAGCTTTTTTCTTCAGTCAATCCTAAAGGGTCAATAATCGTTGCTTTGAACAAAGTAGACTTGATTGACGAGGAAAAATTGGGGGTGCTAGTGGAAATATCCCATTCGATAGGTCAAGACAAAGTAATAGCAGTTTACGCGACATCTGCTAAAACAGGCAAAGACGTTGACGAAATCTTCTATAAACTAGCTTACACAATGGTAGAACAAGTATGAACCCCCTTTTGAAAAAGCTGTTGGAGCCGCGAAAAACCGAGTATTTTGTAGTAAATCACCATTTCATCATTCAGGAAACCTCCGCCAAAGTGCAGCATTATGCCGATACTCCGGGCTACGCGATACCCGGTGCAGATGCTCGCACGAGTTTTCCAGAACTGATTGGCATTGAAAATATCCTCATGTCTATCATTATGGGACGGCTGCCGAGTTTTGATCTCAAAGGTATCGCTCGGTTTGCCGACCACAACCGCCCTTTATACTTTGATATGTTGGCTATCAAACATGAAGACGAACAAGAAGATGTGCCCAGTAAGTTGCTAATTTTGATTGAAGATGCCACCGAAAAGATGGTGATGAAGCAATCGTTGATTCAGAGGGCGAATGAAGCTAATCTTTTGGTGAGCGCCTTAGCCGCTTCTAACGATTATATAGATAAAGTTATTCGCTCGATGGGCGATGCTTTGTTGGTGACAACAACATTAGGAACTATCAAAACAGTCAATCAATCAGCACAATGGTTATTTGGGTACAGCGAAGCAGAATTGATCGGCAGCCCCCTCTCCACAATAGTAGTCGAAGAAAAATTGCTTTACCAAGCTCGCCACCGCTATATTTTGTCTCATAAAGAGCTGCTAAAAGAACTGGAAGTAATCTGCACTACTAAAGCAGGAGAAGAAATTTGGGTAGAATTTTCCTGTGCGGCAATTCAGACAGAATTACAGGAACTTTACGATTTCATCTATATCGGCAGGGACATCACAGAACGCAAGCAACAAGAAATAGAAATTCGCCGCTCCTTGGCAAAAGAGCAAGAACTCAGACAGGTAAAATCTCGTTTTTTTTCGATGCTCGCTCACGAATTTGGCAATCCTTTAAATACAATATTATTTGCTACTAAAATCCTCCAAGACTACGGCGACCAAATCACCCACGAGGAAAAACAAGAATACCTCGAACACGTTAAATCAGCATCTAAACACATGGCTCAGCTATTAGATGACGTGCGGTTGCTCAGCAGCGCCGAAGCCGGAAAACTCGAATTCAATCCCGCACCAGTTGACTTACAAAAATTTTGCAGCGAGTTAGTAGAATCAATTAAAATTAGTTACGCAAAAAATCATACAATTAATTTTATTTGCCCCGAGTTAGTTCCGCCCGGGAAAAAAATAGAGAACGAGTCGGAGGAAACGCAAAACTGGCCCGCACTTGATGCAAAATTGCTGCGGCATATCTTGACAAATTTGCTGTCAAATGCTGTCAAATATTCGCCGATCGGCAGCAATATTTATTTTGAATTAAATTGTGACAATGAAGAAGCTAAATTTCAAATTAAAGACGCAGGCATTGGCATTCCTATCGAAGACAGAGAACAACTCTTTGAATCTTATTACCGAGCGCAAAATGTCGGAAAAATACCAGGTACAGGACTGGGTTTATCCATAGTGAAACTGTGTGTAGACTTGCACGGAGGTCAAATCGAATTTTCCAGCGACACAGGGTTAGGCACTACCTTTGCAGTCAAAATTCCATTTTACAAACAGAGATAAATAGATTAATTTCAGATAATTCGGTACAGAGGGCGCATTCATTACTACAAATCTCACATGAAAACCTTATTAAAAAAACTGTTAGTTCCCCACCACTTGGAGTACCTAGCACTGGATAAAGACTTTTTAATCCAAGAAATCTCTCTCAAAGTGCAGCGGTTTGCCGATAGTCCCGAGGAAGTAGTCGCCGGCAACGATGTCCGCATTCCCTTTCCCGAATTGGTGGGAGCTGAAGAAATTTTAATCGAGATTTTTGAAAGACGTTTGCCCAATTTTGAATTAAAAGCGATCGCGCGGGTATTAGGAAATGGCTTGCAGCTTTATTTTGATATGTATATCGTCGAGTTCACCGATGACGATAATTATCAGAGATTAATTATATTTTTTGAAGACGTAACCGACAGGATGGGTTTGGAACAAACTCTAGTCCAAGCTACCAATGAAATGAATATTTTGTTGACTACCTTAGCCGCTACTAATAATTATGTTGAAAAAATTATTAGTTCAATGGTCGAAGTTTTATTGGTAATAACAGCCTCGGGAAAAATTAAAAAAGTCAATCAAGCGGCTCAAGATTTGTTCGGTTACAGCGAATCAGAATTAGTAGGCCAGCAAATAGACGCTCTTGCTGCTGTTGGCTCCTCTTTGCAAGCAGTCAGCCAAGATCCGCCTCAACAATCTCAAACTAACACCGAGGTAATTTGCCGGGCCAAAAACGGACAAAAACTAACAGTTTCGTTTTCTTGTACGGCGATTTCGACTGACATTAAAGGCATTTTTGAAGCAAGAGCAGCCGTTCAAGATTTCGTGTACATCGGCCGCGATGTGACAGATAGACAGCGCGCCCGCCAGCGACAAATAGTTCAGTACGTAACCACCCGCATCCTGTCGGCATCCGAAACAATAAAAAAAGCTCTAGCAGCAATTCTCCCCGCAATTTGCGACAGCTTGGGATGGGATACCGCCGAACTTTGGATGCCAGAAGCTGGGGAAAAACTGCTGTCAGAAACTAAGAGAATAACTGCGGTTTTAGACCCCAATTTGCGGTGCGTCGCCAGTTGGACAAAACGCTCAGTTTCTATCCCCAAATTTGCCGAATTTACCGAACAAATGACCTGTGCGTTTGGTGAAGGATTGCCCGGTCTCATTTGGGCCAGCGGTTCTTCTCAGTGGATTGCAGATGTCACAGAAAGCGACAGTTGTCTGCGCCGAGAAATCGCCGCCCAAGAAGGACTGCACGGAGCTTTTGGCTTCCCAATTTTGGGCGACTACGAGCAGGAAAATTCTGCTAGGTCTGTGTTGGGGGTAATGATTTTTTTTAGCCGGGAAGTGCAGTGTTTTGATGAAGAATTGCTTCAGACAATGGCAACTATCGGCAGCCAACTGGGTCAATTTATCAAGCGCAAGCAAGCGGAAATAGCTTTGCGGGAAAGCGAAGAACAACTGCGAGACTTATTTGAAAATGCTACTGACTTAATTCAAAGTATTGGAGCCGACGGTCATTTTTTGTATGTAAATCGGGCTTGGCGGGAAACTCTGGGCTACAGCGAAGCAGAAATTGCTCAAATGACTGTGTTTGATATTATTCATCCCAACAGTTCCCAAGAATCTCTGGATATATTGTATCAAGCTATTATCAATAAAAACGTAAATGAAAATACACTTTGTCCAGACTCAATTCGAGCAATATTTATTACTAAACATCACGAACAAATTTTGTTGGAAGGTAGCATAAGCTGTAAATTTGCGGAAGGTTCGCTAGTAGCGGTTCGCGCTATTTTGCGAGACATTACTGCTCGAAAGATGGCAGAAGACGCCCTCGCAAAATCTGTGTCCCTGCTGCAAGCAACTTTTGATTCTACTGGGGACGGTATTTTAGCTATTGACAGCAGAGGAAAAATAGTCACTTTTAATCGAGAATTTGTGGAAATGTGGGGCATACCTAATGAAGTGATGGCACTCCGAGACGACGCCGCAACGATCGCCTTTGTCCTGAACCAACTCAAAGATCCCCAAGCATTTCAAGAGAGAATAGAATCGCTTTACGAACAGCCAAAAGCCGAAAGTTACGACTTGTTAGAATTTCAAGATGGCAGATTTTTTGAACGCTATTCTCAACCGCAGCGGCTCGGAGAGAAAATTATCGGCAGAGTCTGGAGTTACCATGACATTACGGAACGCAAGCAAGCAGAAGATGCCCTGCGGGAAGAACAAGAAAAATCAGAAAACCTGCTGTTAAATATCTTACCCAAGGCAATAGCAGAACGCCTCAAGCAAAACGAAACTACTATTGCCGAATACTTTCCGGAAGTGACTGTTTTGTTCGCCGACATTGTGGGGTTTACTGCTTTGTCTGCCGTCATGAATCCGATCGAACTCGTGGAGATCCTCAATCAGATTTTCTCAGGATTCGACCTTTTGTGCGAACGGCACGGGTTAGAAAAAATCAAGACCATCGGCGACGCATACATGGCGGTTGGAGGGCTGCCCAATCCCCGGGCAGATCACGCAGACGCGATCGCCAAAATGGCCCTAGATATGCAAGCAGAAATAGCCCGATTTAATGCTAGCCATAATAAATATTTTAGCATCCGCATTGGCATTCACAGCGGCCCGGTTGTTGCCGGAGTAATTGGCATCAAGAAGTTTATTTACGATTTGTGGGGCGACACGGTAAATATTGCTTCCCGCATGGAATCTCAGGGTTTGCCTTGGCGGATTCAAGTCAGCGAAACAACTTATAAGTTAGTGGCAGACAAATATTTGTTTCAGGAGCGGGGAATTATTGAAGTTAAAGGCAAAGGGGAAATGAAAACTTATATTCTCCTTCGGCAAAAATAATATCGGTCATAACTCATCTGTCATCAGTCCTCTGGCTGATGACAAAAAGTGTTGCTAAAGTTAATGAGCAATACTTTTTGGCCAAAACTGATGCAACTTGCTAATTTGCCGGCAAATTTACGATCGCCCGACCAAGTTGTGGAGCGCCACCCTGTGACGGTTGCGCCCTCCACTTGCCTCGGGGATGCGATCGCCCTGATGCGTGGGGCGATCGACCCTTGTCCGCTGTCTAATTCACCGCCGCACTCAAACGAAACGGTAAAACCATCGATTAGTTCCGTCTTAGTTGTTGATGAAAATCAGCTAGTCGGACTGTTAAGCCCGGAAGATGTGCTGAACTTAGCCGCCGAATACGAATGGCAAGACATGAAAGTTGCCGATGCAATGACACGGAATTTAATTGTCTTAAAAGAATCAGAATTTAGAGATATTTTCACCGCATTTAAGCTATTTTGTCAAAACTCGATTGATTGCTTGCCAATTGTGGATGAACGGGGTCAGCCCGTAGGTTTAGTAAGCGAAAAAAGGATTCGCCCAGCAATGTATAGCTGGATGGAGGCACTGCACAAGGAAGCGGCTAAACTCCCGGAACAATCCGAACTTTTAGACGGCAATTGTGAACTAGAAAAACGAGTCAGCGATCGCAAAAAATCCGAAAATGCCCTGCTGCAAAGCGAGGCGCGCTACCAGGCGATTGTGGAAGACCAAACCGAACTGATTTGCCGCTACCTGCCCGACGGTAAAATCACATTTGTCAATCAAGCTTACTGCCGTTATTTCGGCTTGCAACCAGAAGACTTGCTCGGCAACAGCTTCATGACCCTGATCCCAGAACCAGACCGAGAACTTTTTCAAGAGCAATATACTTTTGTGTCTCCCGACAAGCCTATTTTTACGTGCGAACACCGAGTCATTGTGCCGAGCGGGGAAATTCGCTGGCAGCAGTGGATCGATCGGGCTATATTCAACCAGAGCGGACAAATCGTCGAGTATCAAGCAGCAGGCCGCGATGTCACGGAGCGCAAACAAGCAGAAATCGCTTTGCAGCAGCTCAATGCAGAGTTAGAACTGCGAGTCCAGCAGCGGACTCAATGGTACGAACTGGCAGTATCCGCAGGCAAAGTGGGGGTTTGGGACTGGAATTTGGAAACCGACGAAATCTACATTGCTCCGTCTTTAAAAGCTTTGTTGGGCTATCAGGACGCAGAGATTCCCAACCGCATGGAAAATTGGGTGTCTCACGTTCATCCCGACGATCGAGTTGCAGTCGAGGAAGCAGTAAAGGCTTATCTAGAGGGTGTGACAGAAATTTATGAAGTAGAACACCGGATGCTGCGCAAAGACGGCAGCACCTGCTGGATACTTGCCCGCGGCAGCGCGATCCGATCGGCTTCCGGCAAGCCCTACCGGCTGACTGGCACTGACACCGACATTACGGATCGCAAATTGACCGAAGAAAAACTCCAAAACTCCGAAGCCGAACTGCTGGCGCTGTTTAATGCCATGACGGATATCGTGCTGGTTTTTGACGCAACAGGCCGCTACCTCAAAATTGCCCCCACGGCTCCCGAATTGCTGTACAAACAGGCTAATGAAGTCCTGGGCAAAACCCTCGCCGAAATCTTCCCAGAAGCAGAAGCTAATTTTGTGCTGAGCCACATTCGCCAAACATTGGCATCTAGGCAAACCCACAGAGTTGAATACAGCATGGAAATTGGCTGCAAGTTATTCTGGTTTGATGCCAGTATTTCGCCCCTAGATCTCGATCGGGTGATGTGGGTAGCCCGAGACATTACCGCTCGCAAACACGCAGAAGCAGCACTGCAAAAGAGCGAGGAAAAGTTTCGCAACTTATTTGACGATGCTCCGATCGCGATCGGTTTGACAAGCGTGCGCGACTACCGCACTATCAAAGTGAATGAAGCTCACCGCCAGATGTTGGGTTACAGCGATTCGGAGTTGGCGACGATGACTTTTACTCAACTGACGCATCCAGAAGATTTACAAGCAGAATTGGAGCAAGTCAAGGAGTTGGTCTGCGGCAATATTTCTCGCTTCGGGATCGAAAAACGCTTAATTAAGAAGAATGGCGAGCTGATCTGGGCAAACTTGACGGTGACGCTGATCCGCGACCGCGAGGGAATTCCTCTTTACAGCATGGGGGCGATCGAAGATATCAGTTATCGCAAGCGGGCAGAAATGGAATTTCAGCAGTTAAAAGAACGCCTGCAATTTTTACTGGCTTCTAATCCGGCGGTAATTTTTACTGCCGCACCTACAGGAGATTTTTGTACTACTTACATTAGCGACAACGTTAAGGCAATCGTTGGCTACGATCCCCAAGAACTGTTAGCAGATTCTCAAATTTGGTCGAGCCGGATTCACCCTGAAGACCGACGACTATTTTTAGAAAAGTTTTCTAATTTGTCCGAGGGTAAAAATTGCATTTGCGAGTACCGTTTTCTGCACCGAGATGGACTTTACCGCTGGCTGCGGACGGAACAGAAACTATTGGTTGACAGCAGGGGCATTCCGATCGAAATTATTGGTTACGCCGCCGAGATCACCAATTCTAAATATGCCGAAATCGCGCTGCAACAGCAATTCGAGCGAGAACGGCTCATGGAGGCGATCGCCCGTCGCGTCCGCCAGTCTTTGCAATTAGAAGAAATTCTCAACACTACGGTTGCCGAACTCCAGCAAGTATTGTTAGCCGATCGAGTTTTGGTTTATCAAATTTTACCCAAAAAGGGCGGGCGAGTCATTGCTGAAGCCGTGGCAGAAGGATGCAGCCAACTCCTGGATAGATGTTTTGGCGAAGAGGTTTTTCCGCTTGAAAGTTATCAGCTTTATTTGCAAGGGCGAATTTCTGCGATTTCCGAACTAGATTCTCCCAGCATTACACCTTGTGTGATGGAGTTTATGAAAGAACTTCAAGTTAGGGCAAAGTTAGTAGTGCCGATTATTCAGCACAGCCGGCTTTGGGGATTGCTGATTGCCCACCAATGCGATGGCCCTCGTGAGTGGCAAGAATGGGAAATCAATTTATTTCACCAGTTGGTGAATCAATTAGCGATCGCCATTCAGCAATCTCTACTCTACCAGCAACTGCAAGCTGAACTGAGCGAACGCAAACAAGCGGAAGCAAATTTGAAAAACTCCCTCAAAGAAAAAGAGATTTTGCTCAAAGAAATTCACCACCGCGTCAAAAACAACCTCTGCGTAGTTGCCAGTCTGTTAGAACTGCAATCTAACACAGTTGCCGACCAGCAAATAGCCAAGATGTTTGAAGAAAGTCAGAGTCGCCTTTACTCTATGGCTCTGATTCACGAGAAACTGTATCGCTCGACTAACCTGGCGCAAATCAATTTTGGCGAATATCTCGAAGATTTAGTAAGTAACTTGTTTCACTCTTACAATATTAGTGACAATCACATTCAGTTGCAGGTATTAGCTGAACCAATTTACCTAAACATTGAAACTGCTAGTCCCTGCGGTTTAATTGCCAATGAATTGGTTTCAAATACCCTCAAACACGCTTTTCCTAATGGCACTAGCGGTACAGTTAGTGTAGAATGTTATCAAACGGGCGATGGAGAAATCAACCTCTTAGTTAAGGACAACGGCATCGGCTTTCCTCAAAACTTAGATTTTCGGAAAACTAACTCAATGGGCTTTCAAGTTGTCTGCACTTTAACTGAGCAGTTAGAAGGAAACATCGAACTGTCAAGACAAAATGGCACAGCCTTCCACCTAAAATTTAACGAGTTAAACTATTCTCAAAGGTTCTAAAATCATGGATTTAGCAGAAAAAGCAATTAATATTTTGATTGTCGAAGACGAACTATTAATTGCTAAAAATTTATCCCAAAAATTAGAAAAATTGGGATATCAAATCGCAGACATCGTTTCTTCAGGAGCAGATGCCATCCAGCGCGCAGGCGAATTGGAACCAGATTTAATCTTAATGGATATAGTCATCAAAGGCGACATTGACGGCATAGAAACAGCAGTAATAATCAATCAACAATTAGATATCCCAATTATCTATACAACTGCCTATGCCGATGACGAAACTTTGCAGCGAGCCGAAAAGACTGGCTCTTACGGCTACCTCCTCAAACCGTTTAAACAAAGAGAACTGCACGCCACCATCAAGATAGCGCTGAGCAAACATCAAGAAGCCGTTAAAATGCAACAACTAATTGCATTGGCCGCAGCCAAAAGCGAAAACAGGTCTCGATTTATTTCAATGGCATACCACGATTTAAACACTCCTTTAACTACCATACAGCTATCGGCTGAAATGTTGGAAGATAGCGAATTGCATAAAACCCCTGGAACGACCAATAAAAATGTCGAGCGGATTAAAAAAGCCGTCAGCAATATGAGTGAATTGCTGGAGGAAATTTTAATGCTCAGCAAAGCCGAATCCGGAAAACTTTCCTTGAACTTAAATCCGGTAAATGTGATTGATTTGTGCAAATCTATTTTAGAAGAAATGCAACCCCTCGCTACTCAAAAACACTTAGTAGCTTTCCGCAATCGAACAGAAAAAATCCAAGCCAATCTGGATGCAAAATTGCTGCAACACCTCCTCACTAATTTGCTGTCAAACGCTATAAAATATTCTCCTAATGGTGGGAATATATGTCTAGAATTAAGCTGTGAGGGTAAACAAGTAGTTTTTTGCGTTAGAGATGAAGGGATTGGCATGACAGCAGAATATCAGGGGAAATTATTTCAGCAGTTTGAACGGGGTGGGAATGTCGGCAAGATTAAAGGATCGGGGTTAGGACTTTGCATTGTCAAACACATAGTTGACCTGCACGGCGGTACAATAAGTGTGGAAAGTGAACTAGGTAAAGGTACTACATTTATTGTCGCGCTGCCTTTTTTAGTAATGAGTCATTAGTCAGTAGTCATTAGTTAGTAGTCATCTATCCTTCTTCCTTCTTCCTTCTTCCTTCTTCCTTCTTCCTTCTTCCTTCTTCCTTCTGCGATAAATCGATCGGGAGATAAAAGCTCGATCGCCCTATCTTCTTCTCCGCCCGCCCAATTAGCAAATCGCTCAGCCAAAGCAGGTACAATAGCCAAAGGATTGCTGAGACCCGAAAAAACGTGCAATCCAGGGCGATCGGCAATCGGCCCCACTACGGGCAAATTATCCGCGCTAAATGCCACAATACACTCGTGCCAAGTTGCCGGTAAACCTGCCAAAGCAGGCAAAACCTTGGCGATTCCTGCACGAATTGCCCTTTCGCTGGTTTCGCGATCGACTTTAGCATTCAAATCGCTCAAAGTGCGCGACAATTGCCCGATCCGCAAACTGCCATCATTAAACTGAATTGCACCAGAATCTAAAATCGGCGACAGCAACTCTTTACCCGGTTCATCCCAAAGAAAATCCACCTCGATTCTACTCGATTCTGCTTCCAATTCAAAACGTTTTAATAGCGCAGGCATTACCAAAGTCCTGAGTTTCAAATCCACAGGTGCAGTTTCCAAAATCTCCGTGCGAGTAAAATAAACTCCCACAGAAACACCAGCGGCTTTTAGGAAACTCCGACTCCAACCTCCAGCACAAACAACAGCATTTTCACAACGATAAATTCCCTGCGCCGTCTTGACTCCAGAAATCCGATTTCCCTCTTTTATCAACCCCATTACTTCAGCAAATTCTATCGTTCCTCCCAACCGCAGAAACCCTTGACAATAAGCTTTATTTGTGGAAGTCGGCGAAATGTGACCGTGACGCACAGTCAGAGCTCCGGCGATCGCACTTTTATTCAGCAAAGGTTCCAACTCGCCAGCTTCTGCAACGCTCAAAAGCTGTGGAACAATCGCAAAATGCGCGTAATTAGCCGCCGCTTTTTCGGCATCACTGCCCGCATCAATTGTCAGCAACAAATTCAGCTCGCGAAACTCAGTATCAGCATCTAATTCCGCCGATAAATTGCGGTGGCGTTCGATACCTTCCCCACACAATTGCCGAGTTAAATCAGTCGTCCCCGACCAATAAGCCAAGCCGCCGTAACTAAAACGAGTAGCATTTTGCATGGTAGAATCTCGTTCCAAAAGCAGCACAGCAAAACCTTTTTTTGCCAGTTCGTAACTCAGTGACGCACCCGTAATGCCACCGCCGACAACAATCCAATCGTAACTTTTCATGGGCAACTCAAAGGGAAGGAAAATATCATGTTTAGATTTTACCTTAGGTTTTTTCCGAACCAGCCGAAAAGCCTCTACCTACAGGAAGAGGCTGCCTGCGATCGGCATAAATGAAACTTCCACCCCTCGGGAGATGTATGTGCAGGGAGATTTTTCGTTCAATAGTAGGAATTACAGCCAGCGTCAGCAAAAAATTAGAAACACCAGAGGGGTTTTATGAGTATCGACAAACCAGGCAAAGATATGGAGCGCACTGTCAATCCGGGCGATCGGATTTCCGAGGAACCGCAAAGCATCGAAGAAAAAGCCCAGCAACTGGCGGTAGACCACGTGCCCGACATCACGGGAGATGTTGTTACAGTTCCAACTTATGTGGTTGTAGAAGAACCGGATGGGGAAAAGAAAGCTTTGCACCACGTCAAAGACGCCGACGAAATTTCTGACGTAATTCGGCAGGCCCGCGTTGACGAAAATGGCGAGCGGGTTTGGGATTAATTTCAATCCAATAAAAACGGCTTAGTTGTACAAAAGTTATCTGTAGGAATCATGGAAACAAATCCCAGAAATAGTACGCCCTATCCCAATCTGCCGCCGATTCTCGAAAGTGACGACGCAGAGTATCGCGACGCCGGCATTACGAGTACGCTTTCAGTTGCAGGCCATCCCATCCACCCCATCATCGTCATCTTTCCGGTAGCCTTTTTAGTAGGAGCCGCCGGCACGGACATCGGTTATTGGCTGACAAGCGATCCGTTTTGGGCGAGAGCTTCGGTTTGGCTGATGGGTGTGGGTTTTGCTGCGGGGATTTTGGCAGCAATCACGGGCTTTTTAGATTTTTTCAAAGTTAAAAGAGTGCGCGATCGCAGTGCCGGTTGGTTGCACATGGGCGGCAATGTGGCGGTTATGGTACTTACCCTGATTAACCTGGTGTTGCGACAAGGAAATCCGGCTGAGCCGATCTTATATACAGGTTTAGCAATTTCGATCGTCGTAGCAACCTTGCTGGGCATTACAGGCTGGTTCGGCGGCGAACTAAGTTTTCGCCACAAAATCGGCGTCATCGGCCCTACCAGTCATAATTCGTAGGTTTCTGACCATTTTTAGTAGGGGCTTCAGTCCCTCTTTATTGGATAATTTAGGACTAAAGTCTTGGCTACAAACTTAAAGATTGTCCCACCCAATTGAGATAAGCATTGCTGCCAGCGATAATAGGAATAGCAATAATTTCGGGAACTTCATAGGAATGGAGTTCCTGAACTTTTGTTTTTAAAGCCTCAAATTTAGCCAAATCAGTTTTAATTACCAACTGCCACTCTGACTCGGCTTGAATCTCGCCTTGCCAAGTATAAATCGAGCGAATTGGCGACAAGCTCACACAAGCAGCCAGCTTGTGTTCAACTAGAGATTTAGCGAGATTCTCCGCCTCCGCCTCCGATGCCGCAGTTACCAGCACCACCCCATAATTAACAGTCATAACGATTTTAGATTTGAGATTAAAGAATAGATTGCAACAGAAAACCTTGAGCGTAGTTTCTTGTCAGGAGAGGGCAAGGCCGTCTCGGGCGCGGATATCTGCCACTTTTAATAATTCTAGTTTGCGATCGCGCGGTTGACCGTCACCTTGGTTTTTTAATCCAAATACACGCCGTTAAAAGCCTCAATAAAAGTTAAAAAACCCGGTTTCTTTATGGGCGAGTGCGATCGCGAACTAAATTCGTATAAAATTGAGGATTGTCAGAAGACTTTTTAAAATTGATATTAGTTTTTAGTTGTCATTGGTTGATAACCAACAATTACCAATTACCCATTTGAAATCTCATTAACTTCCCAAGAATTGACTTGGCCCGCCCCAGCTAAGGAAAAGTAGCGCCTAGTAGATTCCGGCAAAATAGCTCCCGCCAATAAAGCATTATCTAAATTAGCTCCTATTAACGTCGCCTCACTCAAATCTGCAGCCATCAAATCAGCTTGACACAGCTTCGCCCAATTCAGATTTGCCTCTCTCAAACAACTTCCCCTCAACTTAGCCCCGGTTAAGTTTGCACCCGCCAACTTTACCCCCCGCAACTGAGACGCGCTGAAATTCGCCCCCGCCAAATTCGAGCCTTCCAAATTAGCTCCCATTAGTTTAGCTTCGCTCACGTTGACGCCGCTCAAATCTGCACCGCAGAGATTCACCCCTGTCAATTGCGCTCGCCGCAGACTGACTCCGGTTAATTGAGCTCCAAAAAGTTTTGCACTGTTGAGCCTTGCACCGTAAAGGTTTGCCCATTTAAAATTAGCTCCTGTCAGATTAGCGCCCAGCAAGTTAACTAATTGCAAGTCGGCGCTGCACAAATTCGCATTCCACAACGCAGCACCGCGCAGGTTTGCGCCCGTTAAAGTTGCGCCGCTTAATTTTACCCTCGGCAATTTTGCTTTTACCAAAAAAGCCCCGCTCAAATTCGCTTTTGTCAAATCTGCGCCTGAGAGTTTGGTTTCGCCCATTTTGGCAAAACTCAGATTTGTTCTTTGCATCTGTGCGCCTTTGAGTGTTGCTTTGGTGAGAAACGCCCTGCTGAGGTTGGCCCCGGAAAGATTAGCTCGCGAAAGGTTGACTCCGATTAAGATTGATCCGCTGAGGTTGGCCCCGCTGAGGTCGGCTCCAGCAAAGTCTCTTTGTCCTTTTTCGTAATTGTTGAGTAGTTCGCTAACTTCCATAGGGCGTGATACCTTCTATGATTGGGGGGTTTCGAGCGAGAAATCTCTAATCTTAAGGCTGTTTCAGAAATTAGACTGTTTCAGAAATTAGACTGTTTCAGCGTTTGCCTCACACTGTTAAATTCTGTTAACATTAGTTTCTGTTTTAAGGCGCTCTCTTAATAAAGATTTTATATCTTTCTCGTGGTAGCGATCCCCCTTTCGGTATTTTTGAATTAAAAGTTAATGTTTCTTGACATAGATAGTCATTCCTTAACGATCGACCGTAATTCGCAACTTCAAACGCAGCTTGCCCTTTAATCCTGCGGGAGGTTGCCAGGAACTCAAGGCCCTCTTGAGAGTCTCTACGGCGTCTGTTGCTTGCAGCGTCGAGGTTTGAGTATGTATCCCCACTCGGGCAACGCGGCCGTCTTGTACCGATAACTCCCACACCGTTTCACCGCTAACCCCCGCCGGGAGATTAACAGATTGCAGGTATTGAGTCAAAGCGGCGATCGCCCCGGCATCCAACCCTTCGGCGCTAACTACTTCCCAGCGAGAAGCCTTTGGCTCCGAGGGTTGCAACTCACCGTTACCTCGCTGCCGCGGCGGCGGTGGCATAACAGGAGCTGGCATCACCGGCGCCTGGGCGCGAGTCGGAGTAGCGTTCCTAATGCCGCCCCTAGTTGACTCTGCCCCTCCCGAGTCGAAAATACCTTCATAGCTGACACCCTGTGGCAATTCCACAGGTACTTGCACGCGACGACGAGTTCCATCTGGTTCGACTCGCACTTCTTCGCTCACAGCCACAAAAGCCGTGTATTCCGACAGCAAGCGATAAGTCAGAGCAGTATTAGTTACAGCTTCTACCAGAGATTTAGTCTCGGCACCAAACATTTGATTCATTAAATCTTTAATGCGCGATCGACCCCAAAGTTGAGCTACCGCCGGATTGCCAAAATCCGTAGCGGTTGCTGCGACTGAAGTAGACTCTCGCTGCCGTCCGCCGGATTGAGCAAAATTGACAGGTAAAATCTGCTCGTAAGCTTTGCCGCCCGCAAGAGTGCCGCGGATGCGAAGTTGACCGTTAGATCGATCGGTCTTTTTCCCAAACAAAACTAGCGGCTGACTCGCAAACAAGTCTGGAGGTGCGATCGGATAAATTTCCGGTTTTTCCCCCACTCCTTCCCAACTAATTTGAATATTAGTCAATACCGGACTATTAATGTGACGAAAAAACTTTTCTGTCGCTTCTGCCGACGGTTCATCTTGACGAATTACTTGAGACGTGCCTCTTCCCACTTCCGCCAAACGGTTGAGCAAAAACCGATTCACCGAACTGCCAACACCAAAACTATAAAGTCTATTTCCCGGTTTCAGACTCCGCTGAACCTGAGCCAGCACTTCATTTTCATTACCAATGTAACCGTCAGTAATTAGTACAATACTCCGCAGCCTTCCCGTTGCCGCACCCGGAAAATTCATCACTGCTTGAATGCCGTTAAGCAGTTCAGTGCCACCGTTAGCCTGCAACTTGTCGATATAATTAATGGCGCTTTGTCGGTTGGCAGCCGTATTTGCTAAAGGAGTTGTTGAAAGTGCTTTCGCCGTGTTGGCAAAATCAATAATAGTAAAAGTATCGTTAGGATTCAGCCCTTGAATGAAGCGGCGCATCAACTCCTTAGATTTTGCCAGCGGTTCGCCCTGCTGAGAACCGGAAGTATCCATCAGAAACACGACATCTTTAGGTACAATTTCATTAGTTTTGTAGTTTAATGCCGGAATCAAATAAGTAGCAAAATGACCGCCCCGCTTGTCGGATTGAGTCAAAATAGTTGCCCGAGTATTTTCGCCCGCCACTCGATAGCGCAAAATTAAATCTTTATTGGGAATTGTGTCAGAATTGGCTAATTGGACTTGCACAATATTGCCGCTGCGGTCAGTTGTAATTTGATGGGAAGTAGATCGGACATCGCCGATCGCCACTCCGGCATCTATTTCTACCGAAACAGCGATATTGTGACCCGATCGCGTTCCCGGAGGCAAGACAGGCGGGTTAATGCGATCGGCATCGGTCGAATTTCCCGAAATATAGCGCGGCCCAACCACCATTGGAAACACAAATTCGTAATCGCCGCCGGCAAACTTGAGACTTTCGGTGTAGCGAATCGTAACTTCAATTTTTTCTCCGGGTTTGATGTTCGCCAGAGACTGAGTAAAAATATTGTCGCGTTCTTGTTCCAACAAACCCGCAGTCCGACCTTGCTGTCTGGCTTGTTCGTAAATTGCCAAAGCTTCCTCGCGGAGTTTGATATCAGCTTTAATAGTGCGATCGCCTATTTTAATTTCCATATCGTCCACCGCCGCTTCGTCGGGCAAAGGAAATACATAAACAGCTTCTAAAGATTCGGGAAAAGGATTTTCAAACTTCTGAACAACTTCGACGCGGGAGATATTGCCAGCAATTTTGGCTTTAACTTCAGTCTGCTTGAGAGGAAAGACTTGTTCTCTGGCCGTATTTTGAGTTGTGACGAACAAACCGCCGACTGGACACCGATTTTGTGGCGATCGCGCCCCATTGCACTTAACATCGTTACTAGCGAGGATTTTCGGCGACAGAGACAAATAATTTTCCCCAGGAGCTTTTGCCCGCGCCGCATTTGGAGCGAGCCACGCGCCACACTCGATCGCAGCGAGCAATGCGATACCAGCAGAAAGCAACCGTTGGGAGGATAGAACGCAGACAAACTTCATAGCTGTTTTTTTGGCAGACTTGAGGTGCTTTTTTTACCATGACCTTACGATTCGCGAAACGTTCCTGAGTTAGCTTTTTGGGAAAAATGGCTGAGGGGGGTAGGGTCGAGTTGAGATTTTAGATTTTAGATTTGAGATTTTAGATTGACTCCAGAGGGGCGGACTGGGGGCTGGCACTTTTGTCTAAGCCATGATTGCTCTGGGCGACTGCTGTCGGCTTGCATCCGTATTGGGGTGATGTCGGTTGGGGCGATCGTCCGCGAAGCCAAACTACAAAATTGTATGATAGTTAAATAATTAAATAACTCTAACCTCAACCTCTCAACCTCTAATAAATTGAAAAAGCCATGAATTTTATTAACCCCAAAACCGACTTTGCCTTTAAAAAAATCTTCGGATCTGCTGACAGTAAGGACATTTTGATTAGTTTCTTGAATGCCATCCTCTACGAAGCGCAGCCAGTCATCGAAGATTTAGAAATTATTGACCCTTATTTAGCTCCCAAAATCAAAGGAGTCAAAGATACTTATTTGGATGTAAAAGCTAAAATTAGTGGCAGCAAAACTGTGATCATTGAAATGCAGGTGTTGAATGTAGAATCATTTGAAAAGCGAATTTTATACAATGCTACCAAAGCTTACTCAGTGCAATTGAAAAGCGGAGAAAACTACAACCTGTTAAATCCCGTGATTGCCTTGACGATTACAGATTTCCAAATGTTTGAGCATCTGGAAACAGTAATTTCGCGGTTTTGTATCAAAGAGAAAAACAACTTGGTCGATTATTTGGCGGATGAATTAGAATTTGTATTTGTTGAGTTGCCCAAATTTGACAAGACTTTAGCAGAATTAGAAACTCTGACTGATAAGTGGATATATTTCATGAAAACAGCTCGGACGTTAAGGTCTGTGCCGGAAGAGTTGGGAAATGTACCCGAACTCCGCAAAGCTTTTACAATTGCCAATGAAGCAAATCTCGATCCTGATGAATTGGAGGATTTAGAAAGGCGAGAAATTTTTATTCAAGACCAGCGCGGGGCAATTACCAAAGCTACCAGAATCGGGATAGAACAAGGAATAAGACAAGGCATCGAACAAGGCATCGAACAAGGCATCGAACAAGGCATCGAACAAGGCATCGAACAAGGCATCAAACAAGGAAATGTGACATTAATTGTTCGTCAGTTGGAGCGCAGTGTCGGCCTGCTGTCGCCGGAGATCAAAACCCGCATCGCTCAGTTATCCGCTCAGCAATTAGAGAATCTAGGAGAGGCACTATTAGACTTTGCCAGTGTGTCAGATTTGACAACTTGGTTGCAAGCACATAACAATCGTCAATGATGGGTCAAATGGGTGTAGGGGCAATCCCCCGTGGTTGCCCTTATGGATTACCTATGTCACATTTGAGTCTGACCTGGCATTAAAACATCTAAAGTCGAAAATCCTATGAGCAAATTTGTGTTTGTGACCGGCGGCGTGGTTTCCAGTATCGGCAAGGGAATTGTCGCTGCTTCCTTGGGCCGCCTATTGAAGTCGCGGGACTATTCTGTCTCTATTTTGAAGCTAGACCCTTATATTAACGTTGACCCCGGCACTCTCAGCCCGTTTCAGCACGGAGAAGTCTTTGTGACTGAAGACGGTGCGGAAACAGACCTGGATTTGGGGCATTACGAGCGTTTTACCGATACTTCCATGTCTCGCCTCAACAGCGTCACCACGGGTTCCATTTATCAAGCGGTGATCAACAAAGAACGCCGCGGCGAGTACCAGGGGAGTACGGTGCAGGTGATTCCGCACATCACTAACGAGATTAAAGAGCGAATTCACCGAGTAGCAAAAAATACTAATCCCGATGTGGTGATTACGGAAATCGGCGGAACGGTGGGAGATATTGAATCTTTACCGTTTTTGGAGGCAATTCGTCAGTTTCGCAAGGATGTGGGGCGGCAAAATGTTGTGTATATGCACGTCACGCTGATACCTTGGATTCCTTCGGCTGGGGAGATGAAAACTAAACCGACTCAGCACTCGGTGAAGGAATTGCGGTCGATCGGCATTCAACCAGATATTTTAGTCTGTCGGTGCGATCGCCCGCTGTCTTTGGGCATGAAACAGAAATTGTCAGAATTCTGTAACGTGCCCGAAGAATGTGTCATCACCGCTCAAGATGCCAAAAGTATCTACGAAGTGCCGCTGATGATGGAACAGGAAGGTTTAGCGGAACAAAGCATCAATTTGCTGCAACTCGAACCGCGGCAACCCCATTTGACTCAGTGGCAAACCTTAGTCAAGCGGCTTTACAGTCCCAACCACAAGATTGATATTGCTTTGGTGGGCAAATACGTGCGGTTGAACGATGCTTATCTTTCGGTGGTGGAAGCTTTGCGGCACGCAGCAATCTCGATCGGCTGCGACCTGAATTTGCATTGGATTAACTCAGAAGATTTAGAATCGGGAAACCTCGAAAATTATCTCAAAGATATCAACGGCATTCTTGTACCCGGAGGTTTTGGGATTCGGGGAGTAGACGGCAAAATAGCGGCGATCGAATATGCCAAACACCATAAAATACCTTTTTTGGGATTGTGTTTGGGGATGCAGTGTGCTGTGATTGAATGGGCCCGCAACATCGCCCAACTACAGGATGCCAACAGCGCTGAATTTGACCCAGATACCGCAAATCCGGTAATTAATTTATTGCCAGAACAGCTCGATGTAGTCGATTTGGGCGGTACAATGCGGCTGGGTTTGTATCCGTGCCGTGTCAACCCAGACACCCTCGCTTTCAAACTTTATCAGAAAGAAGTGATTTACGAGCGGCACCGCCACCGGTACGAATTTAACAACGCCTACCGCAATCTTTTCTTAGAATCAGGTTATGCAGTCTCCGGGACATCTCCCGACGGCCGATTGGTAGAAATGATCGAATTGCCCAACCATCCCTTTTTCATAGCCTGTCAATTTCACCCCGAATTCCAATCTCGACCTAGCGCCCCCCACCCCTTGTTTCAGGGGTTTATCGAGGCAGCAAGCCTCCAGGGAAAGCAGGATTTATTAGAAGTTGAGGGGCGCGACTTGGTGGCCGGGAAACTTGCAGGAAACTGATCTGATATCATGTCCGATCGATTAGTTCTGATATATTAGATGTCTGTAGGGGCAGGTGAGAGTACACAACATTCAAATCAGGCAGACTATCGATCGTACTCTCACCCGCCCAACCCAACAATCGGATTGGATTCGGGTCGCACTTACCGGACTAGATATCGGGCAGCATTCTCAAGCAGTGAAAAACCTCATCCCCCAGCCCTAGCATAGGGGTTGGGGGGGCTAGTACCCGAAGGGAGAAGGCAAAAGGCATTGAGCAGAAGGTAAAAATGCTGATATTTTTAGTTAACTTTTTAGCTTTGATTTTAAGGGTGATACCAGTTTCACAAAAAAATGCAACTTTAGGCAAGTTCCAAACCCCGATAGTCATCAGTCATGCCCCATCTAAAATCTAAAATCTAAAATCTAAAATGGTATGAGTTGTCAAACTATCCTAAAATACCAGGACACACAGGTTTGAGGAGGCTTTGTGGCTTATTGGAGCAAAATTACTTATGAGAAAAGTACATACATAATTGACCTTGACACTATTAGTGCTTTTTCTAGCGAACTGGATAACAAGCGTCTCACCTTTTGGCTGCCTAATAGCAGTCAGCCGATTATCCTCAATCCCCAAGGCAATTATGAGGCTTACAAGCAAGTTCTCGATTACCTCAAAAAAACTATTGACCGCAATTCTAGAGGCTCGTGGATTAAAATTAATTATGACCGCAAAGAATTTGCGATCGATATGAGTCGAATAAGCTCTTTTGCTTGCGAGCAGAACGGTCGGCTAAGCTTTAGCCTGCCTGACAGCGCAACTAATATTGTTATCCTCCGCCAAAGCAACCCGGAAGCTTATCAAGAAATTCAGGACTACATTAAAAATACGACTGGACAATCTCTGCCATGAAGAAGTCATTAGTCCTTAGTTATAAGCATGAACAATGAAGGAGACTATGTTTAGTAACTCCTCACATTCATTTTATTTTATTTGACCTAAAATGCTTAGGTTGCACCCTAAGATTAGATATTAAAAAAGCGCAGTAAAATGCGCTGCTTTTTTTTATTTTAACTATTGAACAAGCTGCCAAGCTAATTTGGCTGCCCCTACCATACCTGCTTGATTGCCCAATTCAGCAACCAATAACTGCAAATCTTCGCGAGAACTCGGCAGTACACGTTGCTGAATTTCTGCTTGAACTTGCGGTAAGAAAAATTCTGCACCAGCACTAATTCCGCCGCCGATAATAATAGCTTCCGGCGTTAAAATATAAATTATACTTGCCAAACCTATACCCAGATAGCGCCCGTAATTTTGCCAATATTCTAAAGCTTTGGCATCTCCAGACTTAGCTAAATTTGCTAATTCTACAGGTTCCCAACCTGTTTCCCGGCGAATTGCCTGCACCGAAACATACTGTTCTAAAGAACCGCGATTGCCGCTGTTGCACTCCGGGCCGTCGGGATTTATAGTAATCAATCCTAGTTCTCCGGCCGCGCCTTGATAGCCTGCAAATAGTTTGCCGTCTAGGATAACTGCACCGCCGACTCCTGTACCTAAAGTTAGTAAGATTAGGTTTTTAAAGTGCTTTCCTGCACCCAACCAAGCTTCTCCCAATCCGGCACAGTTGGCATCATTTGCTAATATAGTCGGCAGTCCGGTTTTAGCTTCCAACCAGTCAGCGAGGGGGACATTGTGCCAGTTTTTGAGGTTAATTGCGACTCTGGCTATGCGGCCTGCGGCGTCTGCGGGGCCAGGAGTGCCGATGCCGATCGCACTTACAGCATTTTCGACCGGATTCAGTTGTAAAATAGCATCCGTCATCGTGCCTAAAACGGCTTCTGGTGTTGCGGGTTGAGGGGTTGGGACTGTTAAGGATTGGTGACAAATGCCGTCTTCGCTGAACCTGCCGAGTTTAATTGCGGTTCCGCCTAAGTCAATGCCGATTACTTGTGTCATTCGATTTGGGTTTTGGATGCAAGAATTTGGGATTAATCCTAATAGTATAAACCTATTGTAGGGTGCGGATTGTACACCTTATCAATTAAGCTTGTAGTGAGGATTTAAATCCTGGAAGTCCTATTTTAGTGTATAATAATTAGCGACGGAAACTGCGCTTAATTCTTAATAGTATCATCTCGATCGCAATACTTAGCAAAAATTATGGATACCAGCGAGTTGGTCTATTTAATTTCGCCTAACTTACGTTGCGCTACCTCTCGGTTGTGCAAAGCATCGTGATAGTCTGGTTTGAGAGCAATTGCCTGGTTATAAGATGCGATCGCCTCTTCAAATCTTCCTAAATTATACTGCTCATTCCCTCGATCGCACCACGCCTCAGCATCTGCATTAACTTCCGATGCTTCCTCCGCAGCCTCAGCGCCTGTGCGGTTCACTTCCCCAGAAAAACCCAAACCATCCCCAACAAAAACCGCCTCAATAACCCTCCCCTTTGTATCCTCCTCTTCAACCTCCGGCAGCGGAAACCGTGTCAATATCTCCCGCCCAATTTGCCTCGCAACCTCTGACAATTCCCCGCTGCCAATTCTACCTAACAATACCAGCCGCTGCGCCAATTCCTGAAGCGATGCCACGGCATCCGTAGCAGCGGTGTCATCATGTTCGCCCTCTAACAATCTTTGCCCAAACCGTCGCAACCAAGCAGCCAATTCACCATCTTTAAGGCGTTTTGCGATTAAGAATCCCGCTACATCCCCTCGACTCCAGCCGGCATTCACCCCTTCGAGAATTTCCATGAATTTTGACTCGTATTCCGCGTCAGTTAGGGTGGGGCGGATGGCGGTATTTCCCGGCGGTGGGGTGGGTGGGGTTGGGTATCCGAATATTCGCTGAAATAGTCGCTTGAAGAATTGCAGAATTTTGTTTAGCATTTGTGGGGTTTGGAGGGGGGATATTTTCTATTTTATAGCAATTATCAAAAGTAGGATTACATATAGATTGTCCGCGATATCTGTAGGGACACGGCAGTGCCGTGTCCGGGATTGCGACGCACAGCGAACAATCACATGAAGTAGAATTAATCTACTTTAAAAGCGGATAATACAGTTCTCCTGTTGAGTTGATATAACCTGCCCTATCGCCCGCTAAATTCCCCGTTCCCATAAATACGTCAACTCTCCCCGCACCTTTGATTGCACCGCCAGTATCCTGATCCAAAACGTAGCGATTCACGGCATTTTGTTCGAGTTGTCCCGCCGCATTCGGATAGGGAAGTTTCGTAGTAATTAATGCTAGTGCGCCGGGCGGCATTAAGGCTTTATCGGTGGCGATCGACCTTTCGGCAGTTACTGGCACTCCAATGCTGCCTGTAGCTGGAACTCCGTTAGTATCCCGGAAGAATACAAAACTTTCATTTTTAGGCAAATACTTGTTCATATCTGCGGGAAAGTTGGTGAAATATTCCATTAGTTTCGGCAAATTTAACTGTTCTAAAGTAAACTTTCCGTCTTTAACTAATTCTCGTCCAACTCCTGTATAACTGTGACTGGTTTTGCCTGCAAAACCGACGGTCATGACGCTACCATCTGTTAGCTGCAATCTCGCAGAACCTTGGACGTGCACGAGAAATGCTTGGAATCGATCGCGCAACCAAACTAATTCTAATCCTCGCAGCAATCCTTTACTTGCCTGCAAAGCATCTTCGCCTTCTAATTGCAATCTTGTCGGGTGAGGTTTCGGCCAAGATGCCATGTTCGGCGGCATCCGGTACAGGGGATAACGGTATTCGGAATTCGGCGTGCGAGATGCTGCGTAAGTCGGCTCGAAATAACCTGTAAATGCTACTGTTCCTTTGCCGTCTTTGCCCGTGGATTTGTAAAATACAAACTCGCGCTTGACAGATTCCTGAAGTTGTGATGGCGTTGTGGAACTGACAACTAATTGGCGGAACCGATCGAGGGAACGGCGGACTCGATCGCGCGTAACTCCTGCTACTGGATAGCGGCTGTAAGCACTACCGGCGGCCGATGTATCGAGATAGCGGAGGCTGTTGTCGATCGACTTTAACAGCAATTCCCGATCGCCCGGTTTGCCATTTTCGCCCCAGATTTGAGAGTCAAAGGCGAGATCGTCCGACTCGCCAGCTTGCAATTGATTTAGACTAATTGGTTGCAGCGGCGCAACTGCAACGGCGGGCACCGAAAAAGCGATCGCCAAAACGCAACAGGCGATCGCTAATAGCTGATAGCGAAAAATCTTGTTCAATTTCCAATTTTCCCTACTCAATTGATGATTTTCCTTATTCATCGTATCTCTCGACGCTAGAAGTAAATATCGGTTCTACGCGAATTGCGAGAACGCTGGTAGGCCGAACTACCATGTATTCGCCTTGAATATTTTTGATCGGGACGTTAAGAAATTCTCTTGAATCTTGTTTCGGCACCAGGGTACTGCTGTACCATTTTTGAAAATCTTGCAGCGTTGCGAAACGCACTTCTTCGCGGTGGCCGCCCTCAAGCAGCAGGTGCACAGAATATTCGCTGGGTGTTCTAGGCATAGGAGATGGAGAGAGTTGTTGGAGGACAATCTTAAATCTTAAATCTTAAATCTAAAATTGATGTGGTTGCCCTCAAGCAGCAGGTGCAAGGAATATTCGCACTTGTGTTCTAGGCATATCTGTATTTTAGTTTTTTGATTTTAAGCTTTTGGAACGATTCCATATTTTACATCTTCCTCGGCGCATTCCCTCATCTAGTAGGTTGGGTTGAGGGAGAGGGGGAGAGTGGGAGAAGGGGAGAGTGGGAGAGGGGGAGACGGGAGAGGGGGAGAGACCGGAGAGACCGGAGAGGGGGAGAGACCGGAGAGACCGGAGAAGGGGAGAGACCGGAGAGACCGGAGAGTTGTTGCAGGAAAATCTCAATCTAAAATCTAAAATCTAAAATCTAAAATCGATAGAGTTATTGCAGGAAAACCCCAATCTAAAATCTAAAATCTAAAATCTAAAATCGATTGACGGCGGCCCCCATCTGCGGCTACGCTGTGAAATTAAGGCTGCTTTCCTCAAAGAGGAAGCAGCCCGCGTCGCTCAAAAATCTAGTTGCACTGCCCAAAGCTGCTACCAACAGCAATGGACAGCTAACCGCCAAACTGATTACGCCAGTCTGGAGGCTAATGGAGAATTTTAACACTCTCTGTCGCCGCCCTGCTCGGTGTTAACGTGCGGGGCGGCTGGGTTTTTGGGTTTTCCTAGAAAACCAAAAACCAGGAGACCATATTATGTCACAGGAATTCGTGCCTGACGATAACTTTTCCGCGCGTCCAAATGACGACTCAGCAGTATGCGAACAGGAAGTCGTGCGGATCGCGGTTGTCGGTTCCCGCGCAGCCGTGTTAGAAACCATCCACACCTTGTACCGACTGGGATTTGCCGCCGTCGGGGATTGGAGCCCGCCGCAGCGAGGTGCAAAGCCGGGACAAGTGATAAGCGTACTCATTCGCCGATCGCGCAAAGCCTAAAAATAGGCTGAAATACGTTAGGGACAAGGCATTGCCTTGTCCTCCATCGCCGCGTCTACATGGCTGGATATCTGATTGTCACATCCTTGGAGGGCGATGGCGTCCCGCCCCGCAAGCTACGGGAAATTTCATCATCCAACCCGGTTAATTCTACTCGTTCCCCACAGTCAGGACACGCCTTGGTCGAAGTCTCTACAATGATTAATCGTGCGGAATACAGGGATTGTGTATTTTAGAACACGATTTCACTGCAACACTTAAAATAGTCTTGATTTACCGATCGACTGCACCCTTTTCTCATGAATATTTCTGGTTGGCTGCGGGTGTCTGTCAGCCGGAGTTGCGAGGTTCTGCTTCCAAAATGCTGATAATGGTGCACAATTTCAAATTAACAACAAAACTTGCACTATTTTGAGTAAGCTTTTGGGGGAACAGCTCAGAAAGCCTGTTTCTAAGACTGATGCAAAATATCAAATTAATCCTCAACGTTGTCCAATTACCAATTACGAACCTATGCCCCGCCGTCAAGACTTAAAAAAAATTCTTCTGATTGGTTCCGGCCCCATTGTTATCGGTCAAGCGTGCGAATTTGACTATTCAGGGACACAAGCTTGCAAAGCTTTGCGAGAAGAAGGCTTTGAAGTAGTGTTGGTGAATTCCAACCCAGCAACGATTATGACCGATCCGGAAACTGCCGATCGCATTTACATCGAACCTCTAACGCCGGCCATCCTCGAACAAATCATCGCTAAAGAAAGACCTCAAGCAATTTTACCGACTATGGGCGGTCAAACGGCGCTAAATTTAGCAGTTGCCGTCGCTAAAAATGGCGTTTTAGAAAAATACAACGTCGAGTTGATTGGTGCTAAGTTGCCAGCAATTGAAATGGCAGAAGATCGGCTATTATTTAAGGAAGCGATGGCGCGAATTGGCGTCGCCGTTTGCCCTTCTGGAATTGCCAACACTCTCGACGAAGCCAAAGCAATTGGTCACCAAATCGGCAGTTATCCGTTAATTATTCGTCCTGCTTTTACAATGGGCGGCACGGGAGGCGGTATTTCTTACAATCAAGAAGAGTTTGAAGAAATGGCACAAGGCGGGATTGATGCCAGTCCAGTATCGCAAATTTTGATCGAACAATCTTTGATTGGTTGGAAAGAGTACGAACTGGAAGTAATGCGAGATTTGGCAGATAATGTGGTGATTATTTGTTCGATCGAGAATCTCGACCCGATGGGCGTTCACACCGGGGATTCTATCACCGTCGCCCCGGCGCAAACTCTTACAGACAAAGAATATCAGCGCCTGCGGGATGCTTCGGTGAAAATTATTCGCGAAATCGGAGTTGAAACCGGCGGTTCCAACATTCAATTTGCAGTCAATCCAGTCAACGGAGATTTCATCGTTATTGAAATGAACCCTCGGGTTTCCCGTTCCTCCGCCTTGGCCTCGAAAGCAACTGGTTTCCCTATTGCAAAAATGGCGGCAAAATTAGCGGTAGGTTACAGCCTAGACGAAATTTCCAACGATATCACCAAGAAAACTCCGGCGTCTTTTGAGCCGACAATTGACTACGTGGTGACCAAGATTCCCCGATTTGCCTTTGAGAAGTTCCCCGGTTCCGAACCCACTCTGACAACGCAAATGAAGTCAGTTGGAGAGGTAATGGCGATCGGGCGCAGCTTCAACGAATCTTTCCAAAAAGCCCTGCGGGGATTAGAAACTGGCCGCGCGGGTTTCGGCTGCGACAAACCGGAAAAGTTGCCGAGTTTGGAACAAATTCGCGCCGGATTGCGGACGCCAAATCCCGATCGCATTTTTACAGTCCGCCACGCGATGATGATGGGAATGTCGGTGGAAGATATCTTCGAGTTCACAGCAATCGACCCTTGGTTTTTGGATAAAATGCAGGAATTGCTGGAAACTGAGAAGTTCTTGAAACGGACGCAGTTGCATGAGTTGACAAAAGAGACAATGTTTGAAGTAAAGCAGTTGGGATTTAGCGATCGCCAAATTGCTTACGCTACCAAAACATCGGAAGATCAAGTCCGCGCTTACCGCAAACAGTTAGGCATAATTCCGATTTACAAAACAGTCGATACTTGTGCCGCTGAATTTGAAGCGTTTACACCGTATTATTATTCCACCTACGAAGCCGGAGCGGCAATTTGGGAATTGGGCGATGAAGAAAAGAAAGTTTCGCCTGTAGGCCACAGTCTCGCGCCGGAGTCGGAAGTTTTGCCTTCTACCAAACGAAAAGTGATGATTTTAGGCGGCGGGCCGAACCGGATCGGACAGGGAATTGAGTTTGATTACTGCTGCTGTCACGCCTCCTATTCTCTAGGAGAAGACGGCTTTGAGACAATTATGGTAAACTCGAACCCGGAGACGGTTTCGACGGATTATGATACGAGCGATCGCCTGTATTTTGAACCGCTAACAAAAGAAGATGTTCTAAACATCATAGAAGCCGAAAATCCAGAGGGAATAATTATTCAGTTTGGCGGCCAAACGCCGCTGAAATTAGCGGTTCCTTTACAAAAATCCCTGGAAAATCACCCCGACGTACAAACAAAAATCTGGGGAACTTCGCCGGATTCCATTGATACTGCTGAAGACAGGGAGAGATTTGAAAAGATTCTGCGGGAGTTGGATATTCAGCAAGCTGCTAACGGTTTGGCGCGCAGTTATGAGGATGCTTTGATAGTAGCTCAACGGATCGGTTATCCGGTAGTTGTGCGGCCGAGTTACGTGTTGGGCGGGCGAGCAATGGAAATTGTTTATTCCGATACGGAATTGGAACGTTACATGACCTATGCCGTGCTGGTAGAACCCGATCATCCGATTTTAATTGATAAGTTCTTGGAGAACGCGATCGAGGTGGATGTCGATGCGATCGCTGATGTTACTGGCAATGTGACGATCGGCGGTATTATGGAACACATCGAGGAAGCGGGAATCCACTCCGGCGACTCTGCTTGTTCTATCCCTTATCAAACGCTTTCGGACGCTGCTTTAGAAACAATCCGCCGCTGGACTGTAGAATTAGCAAAATCCCTGAAAGTAATCGGGTTGATGAACATTCAATTTGCCGTTCAAGGGGAACAAGTTTTCATTTTGGAAGCTAACCCGCGCGCTTCTCGAACAGTGCCTTTTGTCTCCAAGGCGATCGGAGTTCCCTTAGCAAAAATGGCGTCGCGCGTCATGTCTGGCAAAACTCTAGAAGCTTTGGGTTTTACTAAAGAGATTATACCCACTCATGTTTCGGTAAAAGAAGCAGTATTGCCCTTTGCTAAGTTCCCGGGAACTGATACCTTGTTAGGGCCAGAAATGCGATCGACCGGTGAAGTAATGGGAATTGACACCGATTTTGGCAAAGCATTTGCCAAAGCTCAACTCGGCGCGGGACAAATGATGCCGCTGTTTGGAACAGTGCTGGTTTCGATGCGCGATCGGGACAAACTAGCAGTTGTACCCGTTGTCAAGGAATTCTTAGAATTGGGTTTCAGAGTAGTCGCAACCCACGGGACACGCAAAGTTTTGCGAGAACAAGGTTTAGAGGTAGATTTGGAATTGAAACTGCACGAAGGGCGGCCGAATTTGTTGGATTCGATCAAGAATGAGAAAATTCAACTAATTATCACCACACCTTCGGGTGAAGAATCCCGGGCCGACGGCATATTTATCCGCCGCACAGCTTTGACTTACAAAATCCCGATTATTACAACAATAGCCGGTGCCAAAGCGACAGCAGCGGGAATTCGATCGCTCAAATCCCACCCGATGCAAGTAAAAGCAATTCAAGACTATTACCCGCAAACCTAGACTGCGAAACACTCAAAGGTAGGGCGTGCACCGCGCACCTTACCCTAAACATAGGGTGCGCGCCACCTTACCCTAAACATAGGGTGCGCGCCACCAAAACCTAATCTGCATCGGAATCTAAAACTCCGCTAGACAGCATCAACCTCGGCCATACTAACAAGAAAAAACCCATCCAGGCTAATAAAGGAATCGCGACTAAAACAGTTATCCAAACAGTTTTTAATAAAAACCAACTACCGCTAATTAGGCTAGTACCAGTTAAAAGAATCGACCAAGGCTGACACCACCAAGGTTTGTAACTCCAAGGACTAATAGCTTTTCGATCGGAAATTTTTTTATCAGAAATAGATTTCATGTTTTCAGTAATTTTTTATGGAGAATAGTCTGGCTAGCTGGATTAACCGAAGTTAAACATTCATCACCTCTTCTGCTGTCAGCGTTAATTCTGGAAAAGTCCGCGACACAATTCGTTCGCTGCCTTTAAACGCGCTTCTTTGATAGTTGCCCTCTGCATCCAAAAGGTGAACAAATACAGTTGGAACTTTGGGATTTCCCAGAAATTCCCTGCTGCCAATTGCTAAATAATCGACAATCCAATATTCTACAATTCCCAAACGCCGATACTCGTCCAATTTGTCTACATAATCGTCCTCCCAATTTGTTGATGTTACTTCCACTGCCAGTTGAATTGGTTCCCGTAACGCAGCATAAGCCGAACGGTTCGATCGCCACAAATCGCGATCGACTACGCTGACATCCGGTCTCCGCCCTTGTTCGATGCCGGCTTTACTTACAGTTCTGATAACGGTTGTAGTGTTGACTACATAATTCAAATTCAGTCGCCGGATTTCATCATTGAAGCCAAATAACATGAAATTAGCAACATCATCATGATTTCTTGTGGAATTCATCTCTACAATTTCTCCGTTTACCAGTTCATAACGTCCATCTTCTGGACATTCTACAAGGAATTGGTCAAAGGTTAATTTTTGCCTGACTGTTGCAATCATAAGATTTCTCCTTATTTTGCAGTAATACTATTAGTCTATATTACCACAGGCAAGAATGAATTTGTTTTTTGACCGCAGACATCCAATTCTAAAATCTCAAATCTACAATTAAAAATCTTAAATCGATTCAGGTAAATGGTAAAATGCGATCGCCCTAGCAATTTGCACTTAAATTTGTTACTGACTTGATACAGTAAAGTAACAAACCTAGAAATCGAGCCACTCCCAGGTCAACCCCGAACCATGAGACTAGACGAAGCCGTAGAATTTGCCGAAAACCCAGAGCCGCGCTGTCCCTGCGTCCTCCTGCTGGACACCTCCGGCTCCATGCAAGGCGCACCCATAGATGCCTTGAATGAGGGGCTGGAAATTTTTAGGAATGACCTCATTAAAGACGAACTAGCTAAAAAGCGAGTCGAAGTCGCGATTATTTCATTTGACAATCATATCAAAGTCGTGCAAGACTTCGTGACCGCCGACCAGTTCGAGACGCCATTGCTGACAGCTCAAGGACAAACCCACATGGGCGCAGGGATTCAGCTAGCATTAGATACCATTGCGGCCCGCAAATCCGAATACCGCAACAACGGCATTACCTACTACCGCCCGTGGGTATTTATGATTACCGACGGCGAACCTCAAGGTGAATCAGACGATGTTGTGGAAATAGCAGCACAGCGGATTAAAGAGGAAGAAACTAACAAGCGCGTGGCATTTTTTGCAGTCGGAGTGGAAGGTGCTAATATCGCCCGTCTCGGGCAAATTGTCGAGCGCACGCCTGTAAAATTGAGAGGATTAGACTTTAGAGAGATGTTCATCTGGCTATCGGCTAGTATGCAGAGAGTTTCTCACTCAAAAATTGATGAACAAGTAGCACTGCCGCCACCCGGATGGGGAACAGTTTAGTTATTAGTCATTAGTGATTAGTCATCAGTCATTAGTCATTAGTCATTAGTAAGAGTGCCGTAGGGACACGGGACTGCCGTGTCCCTACAAGGGCTAGTACCTACGAACCCAGAAAAGTGCTGTAATTAGGGATAAATAAACCCGTTCAGACTTTGCATAGTTGTGAATTTACGAAGTTTTGAGTTAAAGAGTAATTAATGCAGAATTCATCCTTTAATTGGCAAGTTGTAGCGGCATCGGTGATAGGTACGAGCCACGAAAAAAGATCGCAGCCTTGTCAAGATGCCCACTGCTGGCGTCTCTTGCCAAACGGTGTTTTAGCGGCAGCGGTTGCCGACGGCGCGGGTTCGGCAGCACTCGCAGAAGTTGGGGCCAAAATTGCTGTGGAAGCGGTTGTCGAAACGATTTGCCAGCAACAGGAAAGGCTGCCTCAAAATGACGGCGAATGGCAGGTATTCTTGACAGCATCACTGCAAGTTGCGCGGGCGCAGGTGGAAGCAGAAGCGGCTGCGCGGGAAGTGGCTGCGAGAGATTTAGCCTGCACTTTAATTGCGGTTGTTGCTACGCCAGAATTAATCGCAGTTGCTCAAATCGGCGACGGTGCGGCGGTAGCAGGTGACAGTGCAGGAAATGCGATCGCCCTGACTGTACCTCCCTGCGGCGAATACATCAACGAAACTATCTTTTTGATTTCGCCGAATGCGATCGAAACAGCGCAATTTCAGGTACTGCGGGAAAAACTGCGGCACTTGGCAGTTTTTTCCGACGGCTTGCAAATGCTAGCTCTCAAAATCCCGGAAGGCACGCCGCACAAGCCGTTTTTTGCGCCTTTGTTTCGGTTTTCTGGCGAGTGGAAAGAAGAAGAAGATGCGAAACAGCAATTAGAGTCATTTTTGCGATCGCCTCGCGTTTCCGAACGCACCGATGATGACTTAACATTATTGTTAGCAACTTTTTCGAGTTCGGAGGCACAGGACAATTAAAAATAGACATTTTGCCAAAGCCAACACCCATCTGCGTGAATTGGCGTCGATCTGCGGTTAAAAATTTCCGATTCTGAATTTTGCAACAAGTCTAATGCGTTCAACCTAATCAGCGGTGAAAATTTTGCGCGGTTCTATAATAAAATCGAGGTGTCAACAATTCTGCTTTAGTCTGTACAGTAGGTCGTCGTTTGCAAGCACAAGAGATTAAGGATAAGCTCAACTCCCTAATTAGCGAAGCAGATCCAATAGATCCGAGTTTGGCGAGAAGATTGGATGAAATCAATCGCTGGGTGAAAGATGTTAAACCCGGTTCGCTAACTGCTAAAAAATTTGTGATGGCTTTTTTGCTGCAGCTTATCCGAGATTCTCAGGTTTGGCTGGCAGTTCAATCTCTACCTTCAGGAATAGAACAGCAAGCCGCATTTGAGTTAATGACTCCGGGGGAAAGGTATTGGTACAGCTATCTATTTCCTAAATGGCTGAGCGAAAACGATCGCAAATTTTACATCTGGAAACAAAAACTGAAAGCCGGTAAATTCGATCCGGCTGACGATCTCGTCATTCGAGCGATCGCAGCCCGAATTGTCGATCGCCAAGGCACTGTTTTGTATCGATATGTTGCCGATCTTTCTATGGCAACCGATTCGATCGTTAGCAACCGCCAACAGCAGCCCCTCTGCATCCAAGTGACTACTCTTTCGGATGAGTTCTCTGAACAAAAATATCAAAATTGGCAACAAACTCTTCAAGGTTGGGGGATTGACAGAGGATTATTTTTAAGTTATGATAGAAACGATGAAAATTTCCTGAACCAGTTAGTTAACATAGCATTATATAATAGCGATAATTTGCCTGCAGGTCGTTACCTCAAGTTCCCGTAAATCAAGCAGATATCCTGCTGAGAATAGTTCGACTGCTCCCAACTCGGTGAATAAAGAAATTTTGACTAACTCACATATTGCACAATTCTCGACAATGCAACAAAGCTAGCCCCCAGCCCGCTTCTCGCAAAAGGGAAAACAGACCAAGATTATTCCTCCCCCTTTTCGAGTTCCGGGAGGGCTCTTCCAGACGGCGGCAACAGGTGTTTGATACGAAGGTTAAGCGACGGGAAGATTTACGGCACAAATCAATCTTGTAAAATAACTAGCAACACGGCCTAAATTCAATTGAGATTTGATTTAATCGCGGTGAAATTGTTGGAAATAAAATCAAAATACATCAAAATCAATACTATGACAGTACAAGGTACGAACACCGTTGAAAATAACTTGCAGAAAGTCAGGGAAGAACTGGAAGCCGCCAGAAAAATGCAGGATGAATGGATGAATTACGGGGTAGATTTTGTGGATCGGTATGTTGAAGATGCTGGCGGTGATTGGTTGGAAAAGTGGGGAAAATGTGAAGAAGAATTAGAGCTAATAAAAAGTAAAAAGGTAGATATTGACGCAGTTAAAGCAGCGATCGACCTTTGCAGCTTTCAGCAGACAAAACTGCTGGAAATCGCCTTGAACTGCCGTTACTATACCAGCGATTACCCCGATCGCCCCGAAGAGTCTCCCGCTTGGCAAGAGGTTAAGTACAAACGGCTGTCACTCTTAGGCGGAGCGATTTTCGGTGCAGTTGTTACCGATTACCTGTACCGCGAATATCCAGAACTCGATTCAGATGCTATCTCAACCTTAAAAGCTTGTTTAGCAGACCCGAAAAAAGTTGCGGAATTTGCACAAAATTTGAAATTAAAGGAACTCTCTAGGCGCGTCTGGAATCGAAAAGAAACAGAAGAAAGTCAGTACAATAGAATTTTGGCGGAGACTTTTGAGGCTTTGTTTGGCGCGATTTACTTGGAGTTCGATCGCGATTTTTTCCGTGGGGGAAACTGGCTGATTCAGCACTTGATTGAACCAACTGTTAGCCAGCATCGGGCTCTAACTCAGCGGCGGCGACAAATAGGACCCGAAAACGAGGTGAAACGGCGGGAAATCCTGGGTGCGGATATTCTAGATGCGATCGCGATCGACTATCTGTACAACCGCTTTCCCGAACGCAACGCCAGCCAGCTAAGTCGCTGGAAAAATATGTTGGTGGCTAAAGAGATTTTTCCCAAAGACTTTAAGGCAAAATTAGGCAGTCATTACCTGGAATTGGAGAGCAATTTCTCGCGTACCCGCGACTGGTTGGTGGATAACTTTATCAAAAGCGCAGTTGACGAACTGCTAGAGGAAACCGACACTCAACCAGAATATCTGATAGACAGTGCCAACCCAGAATCGCTGCCAGAATTGGTCAGCCGGATTACAGACAAAAAGTGGAAAAATGAATTTGTGAGAGTTGTCAGCATTTTGCAACCTGCTGACGAACTTTTGCTGCTGATGCAACAAAAAATAGACAGTATGGCCGCTAAAGATGAAACTTTGCAGCAGTTGCTAATCTGGGCAAATCACAAGTCTCAGTTAGTGCAAAGGAATTTCAAACCGGCGGAAATTCGCGCTTTTTATGTTGCCTTAGTTTGCGTGCTCGATTTGGCTTTGACTCGCGTCCTCGATCCGAGTCTGAAGTTTGATAGATCGAAAGTTCGCAAGTTTCGGAATTGTTTGGCCAAAGCGCGAAAAAATGTAGAATTTGCGGCGGTTAACGAGTCTCTGAAATTGGCTTTTGATAATGATGCGGTGGATATCTTGGTTGGCATTTTGGCGCTGGATATTGAACCAGAACTTAAACAACTGCTGGCACAATTTCAGACTCAAATGCCTGATTTGCAACATTGGAAAAAGTGGCGAAAAGATTGCGGTCGCTGTTGGCTGGCAAAATTCAAAACTGCGATCGGCTACAATCGAAACTTTTGCCCCCAACAGAAAACTTTGCTGAAACAGTATTACTACGCCCACAACTTGCTGGTGGAATGCCTCAACAGCGATAATTGTCAGGTGACACCGGCCGTCAGGCAAAAAATTGAGGATAAAATGTTGTTATTGTCGGTGGATTTGAAGCTGGTTCACATTTAATTTTGATAGGGCGGACGGGCGGGACGCCCATCCCACCAATGGACGGACGGGCGGGACGCCCATCCCACCAACAGAAACAGGGCTGACGCACTCCGACCCAAGAAACCGGGTTTTTTACCGAATCTGCGGGCTGCAACCCCTCTTTTGGTGAAAAACCCGGTTTCGACGCACCCGTGCCTAAGTCAGAACAAAGGTAAGATTTAATGTGCAAGTCAAGTTTATTGAGTGATGGCTTCCAAATCCTCTATCCCATAACGGAATTCTATGCAGTTGCAGCGCCAATTTAGCGGACAACTGATTGCGATCGACACCAAAACCGCGATCGCCAGTGGCGGTGAAGGTCGCATCTACCCGATCGCCCAAGACTCGTCCCTTGTAGCAAAAATCTACCACAAACCGACAGACGAAGACGGCGACAAACTCACAGTCATGTTCAGTATGCCGCCGGATGCGCCGATCGCGGAACCGGGACACGCTTCAATTGCTTGGCCGATCGATTTGCTGCATACTGTCGGCGGGCGAGAAAAAATTGTCGGTTTTGTGATGCCGCGCGTCAACAAAGTGATGCCGGTACACACTTTCTACACTCCCAAAACCAGGCGCGAACAAAAACCGCTGTTTAACTATCTTTACCTCCACCGTACCGCCAGAAATCTCGCCTCGGCTGTAAACGCCCTCCACGTCAGGGGTTACGTCATCGGCGACGTAAACGAGTCGAACATTCTCGTCACGGATACGGCCTTGGTAACGCTGGTAGACACGGATTCGTTTCAAGTGCGCGATCCTTATACGGGTTACGTTTATCGGTGTCCCGTGGGTAAACCCGAGTTTACGCCGCCGGAGTTGCAGGGCCAGACTTTCCGCGATATCGATCGAGCTCCAGAGCACGATTTGTTCGGTTTAGCTGTATTAATTTTTCAATTGCTGATGGAAGGTACGCACCCGTTTTCGGGAGTTTATCTCGGTAGCGACGAACCGCCGGCTTTGGAAGCGAGAATTCGATCGGGCCATTTCCCTACAGGTACGAAGCGGATTCCCTACCGCCCGATGCCGGCTGCGCCTCCTTTCGAGATGCTGCATCCCCGACTGCGACAGATGTTTGTCCGCTGTTTTGAGGAAGGGCACGCCAATCCTTCGGCGCGCCCGGATGCGAAAACTTGGGTGAATGCGATTCGGGAAGCGGAAGATTCTTTAATTACTTGCAGCAAAAACAGTCAGCATAAATACGGAAATCATCTGAATCGCTGCCCTTGGTGCGATCGGGCAAAACTCCTCAAAGGCCGCGATCCGTTTCCTTCGCGGCAAGCAGTCAGCAACGGATTGCACTTGCAGCCCGCGAAAATCAAGCGTAAAAAGCCCCAACCACCGCCCGTCGTGAGGGAGCCCGCAGCGCGCCGGCTACAGCCCGCCACGGGGCTGCCGCGTCAACTCGGCCAGTACGCAGTGCCGTTGCTACCGCTGCCGATGTCTTCTCGGAGTCGGACTCCCGCGCCTCGGGTTCCCGCGGGCAAGTTTGAGCGCATTTTTCAGGATGCTGCTTGGGGAGGTGTTTGGGGGAGTTTGTGTTTGGCGGCGATCGGGGGGATTTATTCGGTAATAGCTGAGGGCGGTGGGGCTATTTTGGGGGCTATTTTTGTTGGTACGATTTGGGGCTGTTTTTTTGGGATGATGTGGGGCGTTTTTACTTTGGCGCCGAACCAGATTTGGCGGAAGTGGGGCGGAGTTTTGGTGGGGGCGGCTTGGGGGGCTTTTTTGTTGGCGGCGATCGGCGGTGCGGTGTTTGGCGCGATTAATAGCACTCCGGGAGTCGGGGAGAGGATTTTGGCTGGGGCGGGGGTTGGTGCTGTCTGGGGCTGTGTTTGGGCGAGTTTTCAGCCTCCTCTGGCGCTGCCTGTGGGGAGGGTGTGGGGCCGGCGGGGAGGGTATTTGGGGGCCGTCTGGGGCTCGTTTGTGGGGACTCTGGCTGGTGTTTTTTTGGGGGTTGGGCTGGTGGTTTGGCAGCAATACAATGTCCAGATGCGGCCGGTGAATGAGTTTGCTGGTTTGCTGCTGGGTGTGGCGATCGTGGCGGCTGGTGTGGGTTCTGTTGGAGGTGTGGTTTCTGGGGGTTTGTTGGGTTTTTGCGGGTTTGCGCCGAAGCTGCCGATTTCGTTTCAGCCTTCGGGGGTGAGGGGTGGGGCTTTGGGGGCGATTTGGGGCAGTTTTTTGGGGACTTTCGCGGGTGCTGTGTTGGGGGCGGGGGTGTCTGCGATGTTTCCGGCTGTTAGCGCTGGGGTGCCGGTGGAGTTGGGGCCTGTGGCGGGGGCGATCGTGGGGGCTGGTTTGGGGGCGATTTGGGGGGTGGTTTCAGGTACTGTTTGGGGGGCTTTGGGGAAGTGGTGAAGGAAGAAGCAACGATGTAAATTTGCAACCCCAGATATTTCTCTGCAACCTATTAGCCAAGCGCCTCAACAAAGCGTGCGAGTTCCAGCGTTTGACGTTTCGGGGCCACACATCGAGCCGAACCTCTACTTGAATTTAACTTAGTCTTAACTTAAAATTAACCAAATTCTCTAGTAAATCTAGCGGCTAACCGGAGTTACACTAAGTCAGCCTGCTACGCCTGGGAATGCGTGCGCGTGAAGAGCGAGTTCTAGTAGGAGTACAGGCAATGAGTTCTATCTTTTTTAGCCCCAACGATTGGCAAACAGTCACCTTTAGGCTGACGGCTGCGCTACTGGTAGGCTTCGCGATCGGCATGAACCGCCAGCAGCCAGGTAGACCAGCAGGTTTAAGAACCTTTATGATTGTGAGTCTAGGTGCAGCTATATTTGTAATGATTCCTTTGCAGATGGATGGCGACAGCACCTTTTCCTCTTCCAATGCTTTGAGCCGAACTATCCAAGGAGTTGCCACAGGGGTAGGCTTTCTGGGGGGCGGAATCATTCTGCAACAAACTAAATACCCAGTGGGTAAAGCGGAAGTTAAAGGATTAACTTCCGCAGCAACTATTTGGTTGGCTGCCGGATTAGGTGCAGCGGCAGGCTGCGGTTTGTGGGTGATGAGTTTGATAGGAACGCTGTTTGCACTCTTGGTTTTGAGTGGCGTCAAACGGCTTAAGAAGTCCGCCTTGATTCGTGCTTATGCTAACAGCCAACCAAAAAGACTACTCAAAGATGCAGCCTCAGCGCGAGATCGGCAGCCAGAATAACTAAACTTCCCTTTCAAAAAGTACAAAATATACTCAGCACGGTCAAAGACAATGGTGAGTAGCTGAGTACCTTTTGCGGTTAATTGCTCTGGCTTGAATCTCGGAAACTTTTAGGTTAAAAGAGAATCCAAATATTATTTATGGGTGATAGAAGCCTGAGTAAGTCAGTTATATCAAATCCGGTAGCATCGGAATTATATTACCCACAATCAGGACACGGCAGTGCCGTTTCCCTACAATTAATTGGGGTAGGGAAACGGCACTGCCGTGTCCTGCGTTTATATCATTCCGGTGTTACCGGATTTGATATCAGATATTGCTGTTTAAAATCCCGAAAATCGGAGTAATACTTAGAATATAAACACTTCTTTTTGCCATACTCTTTGAACTGGGTTTCAAGCCAGAATTGCGCTGTCAAACAAATCTCGATACAGGAGAATTTGATTAGTACGCTTTTCTCAAGCCAATCTTTACTTGAGATGACAGTGACAATTCGGCTTTTCAATCAAAGACTCAACCAAAGCATTCAAAGCAACCGCCGCCAACAACCCGCCGCCAAAAGTTCCCACAGTCGTAATATAAGCAACGCCCGATCGCACTAACCGCCGTTTCGCCACCGGAGAATGACTAAAACCGATCGGCATTCCAATTACCAAAGCCGGTTGCAGTTGCCGATTCTCGATCGCCTCGCAAACCGCCATCAGCACAGACGGCGCATATCCGATCGCCAATATACATCCTTTTTCCAGTTTCAACAACTTATCAAACCACTCACCCTGCCGCCAGAATTCCTGTTCCGCTTCCGCCGCAGCATTGATGTGCGGGTCATCAATTAAAGTTTCAATACTTGTTCCCAAATGCGCCAATCTTGTCCGATCCAAAGCCGCAAAAACAGGCGGCACATCAGCCACAATTTGACACTGATTTTTCAAAGCTTCCCGCGCCGATTTAATCGCCGTTTCGCTCAACTTCACAAACGGCAGCAGCGAACAATCTCCGCAAGCTAACACCAGTTTGGAAAGCAAGTCTACCTCAATTTCCGAGCGATCGGCCAAATCCGGCAACAAATGCTGCAACGACTCCCCAAAATCCTCCGGGTGAGTGTGCGCCCCCGCATCCCAACCCTCCCAAAGTTGTTCCAACTCCTCCAACCCCCCCTCAGTTTCGGTCTGCAACAGCCTTAATTGCGCCAGTGCGTCCGCTTGCACCGCTTGACAAGAAATATCCCGCCCCAGCAATCCTTCCAGCGCCGAAGCCGTTTCTCTGAGGCGAACAATTTGCTGAATTACCGACAGATATTGCCGTTGCAGAGTCGCCATCAGCGCGTCAGGAGAAGCATCCGCGTCAGTTTCTAACAGTTTGCGGATGTGAGACAGTTGAAAGCCTTGCTGCTTGAGTGCGACTATTCTTTGCAGTCTTTGCACGTCGCTGCGGGTGTACAGTCTGTAGTTAGAGGTCGATCGCACCGCCGGAGATAGCAGCCCCAAAGCGTGATAATGTCGCACCATCCGAGGGGTAATTGTGCCTTTTACCGCTTCAGTAAGTTGTTTGATTGTCAGGTATTCTTGCATGGGATTTTTGGATTTTGGGATTGTATATTTGGCTTTCTGATTTACCCAGAGTCCGCCGGGGAATTAATTCCCCGTCTCATAGCAGAAGTCGGTTAAAACCGACTAAAACATTAAATTCAATTCTCAACTCTCTTGAGTCCTCTTTCAGAGGACTTGCGCTATGAGACAGGGATTTCAATCCCTGTCGGACTGTCGGACTCTGGGACTCAACGAGGGGCGAGTTGATGCTGGATTTATTTTGGTTTCACTCTTGACATTGACATTAATGTCAATGTTTAAGCTACAGGAGTCATTCTACCAACTCAAATTTCCCCAATGACTCCCAATTCCCTGCCCATCTCTCGCCTCTGGCGCCTCGCCGCAGAACACCCCGACGCTTTAACAGCCACCCTGTGCGGAATTCTAGTAATCTTGGGTTCGCTAGCCCTGCAATTCGGCTGGCTGGGTGTAGCCGTGTTAATCTTGCCCGCGGCTTATGTTATCGGCGGCTATTCCAGTACCCGCGAAGGCTTAACTACGCTTTTTCAAGAACGCGAATTAGATGTAGATTTGTTAATGATTGTCGCTGCTTTGGGCGCGGCCGGTTTGGGGCTGTGGCGGCAAGAATATCATTTAATTGTTGACGGTGCGGTGTTGATTTTAATCTTTGCAATTAGCGGCGCGCTTGAAGGTTATGCTATGCAGCGGACTGAACGCAGCATCCGCAGTTTGATGAGTTTGACTGCCGATACTGCTAGGGTGGTAATGTACGGCGGGGAACGGGAAGTTGCGATCGACAAATTGGAAATTGGCGATTACATTTTAGTCAAGCCCGGAGAAATCATCCCCACAGATGCGATAATTATTGAAGGCTACAGTGCGATCGATCAAGCCTCCATTACCGGCGAATCGATGCCCGTGGAAAAAACCAGGGGCGATGAAGTCTATGCAGGTACAATTAACGGTGTCGGCGCGCTGAAACTCGAAGTTCATAAAACTCCAGAAAGCAGCTTAATTCAGCGAGTGATACGGCTGGTTCAAGAAGCGCAAACAGCAGCGCCTCCTTCTCAAATATTTGTGGAAAAATTCGAGCGCGGTTATGCCAAATTAATTGTCGGTTTAGGCTTGCTGCTGGCAACTTTGCCGCCCTTTGTTTTGGGCTGGAATTGGGAAGAGACAATCTATCGGGCGCTGATTTTCCTAGTAGTCGCATCCCCCTGCGCGCTGATGGCTTCGATTATGCCGGCGCTGCTTTCGGGAATTGCTAACGGGGCGAGACAGGGGATTTTGTTTAAAAGCGGCGCGCAATTAGAGATGATTGGTAAAGTCAGGGCGATCGCCTTTGACAAAACCGGAACTCTCACCACGGGAAAACCTGAAGTTATCCAAATTGTACCAGCAGCCGGATATACTGAAACAGAAGTTCTGCAATTTGCAGCAGCCCTAGAAGCTCATTCCGAACACGCGATCGCCTCTTCAATTGTCAGCGCCGCCCAGCAGCAACAGTTACAATTGTCAACCGCTACCGACGTACAAGCAAAAATCGGTCAAGGAATTGTCGGCAAAGTCAACAATCAAATCATTGCCATTGGTAAAGCCGAATTTGTCGAAGCAACTTCCGAATTGACTCAAATCAGCCAGCAGTTGCAAGCCGAAGGTAAAACAGTTGTTTGGGTGGCAAAGGGCGATCGGCTTTTGGGAATTATTGCAGTAGCAGATACCCTCCGCCCCGAAGCAGCAGCAACGGTAAAACGCTTGCAAAAATTAGGCGTAGAACATATAATTATGCTAACCGGCGACAACGAGCAAACAGCTCAACACATCGCCCGTCAATTAGGCATCAATGAAGTGTACGCCGAACTTTTGCCAGAAGACAAAGTGCAGGCAATTAAACAACTGCAAACCCAGTATCAAACTGTAGCAATGGTAGGAGACGGCATCAACGACGCCCCCGCCCTCGCTCAAGCTTCCGTCGGCATTGCGATGGGAATTTCCGGCAGCGATGTTGCTTTAGAAACTGCTGATATAGTATTAATGGCAGATAAGTTAGAGCAACTAGCTAAAGCAATTAGTTTGGGCCGCCGCGCTCAAAATGTTGTCAAACAAAACATTGTTTTTGCACTCAGTTGCATTGTGCTGTTATTGGCGGCTAATTTTTTCGGAAATATCACCATGCCTTTCGGCGTCATCGGTCATGAAGGCTCTACAGTAATAGTAACCTTAAGCGGTTTGCGACTGCTGAGAAATTAGCCACGAAAAACAGCTAAAATCGAGGTAGAGCCTCTAGTAATGCGTTCTCAGGCAGAGCCTGGGAACGAGAGTTTTATCTGCGTTAATCTGCGTTAATCTGCCTTCATCTGCGGTTAAAAATTCAAAATATTAAGAAAAACTACAATTTGTGTTTGCGTCACTCAAAATACGCTAGCGTCAAAAGTATTAAATCATACCAAAATCTGAAGTTGCTCGAAAATGCAATAAAAATTAACCTAGAAAAAGTCTAGAAAATGGTATTGAACTGATTGCACCAAGAGCAATGGAAAACAAGTTTTCTGTTGGAGGCAATATGAACGAAAAAGTCATTGGGGCCACGCGGAACGTTGCAATTGTTGGCCCTTATTTAAGCGGTAAAACCGCACTGCTCGAAAGTTTGCTGTCGGTGACAGGGACAATTACCCGCAAAGGAAATGTCAAAGATGGCAACACAATAGGTGATAGTTCGCCGGAAGCACGCGATCGCCAAATGAGCGTAGAAGTAAACGCCGCCACCGCTGAATATGAAGGCGTCCGCTTCACATTTCTCGACTGTCCGGGCTCAATAGAATTTGTCCAAGAAACTTACAATGCGCTCATTGGTGTGGATGCGGCGATAATTGTTTGCGAACCCCAAGCCGATCGCACTTTAACCCTCGCACCCCTGTTTAAATTTCTCGACGATTGGGAAATTCCCCACTTAGTTTTCATCAACAAGATCGATCGAGCTTGCACAGACGAAACTACTTGCGGCAGCAATTTCACCGACGTGCTCGACGCGCTCAAATCCGTTTCCAGTAGACCGATCGTACCTCACCAATATCCGATCGGCAAAAACGAACAAATCATCGGTTTTATCGACTTAGTAACCGAACAAGCTTACCACTACCATCCGGGCGCCGCCGCAGATCCCGTCCCGCTTCCAGAACACCTCAAATCACAAGAAAGCGCAGCGCGGCAACAAATGCTCGAAGAATTGGCGAATTTTGACGACCATTTACTCGAAGAATTGCTCGAAGAAATCAATCCCGACGCCGAAGAAATTACCCGCGATTTAAAGATGGAATTAGGCGCAGATTTAATTGTGCCAGTATTCATCGGCATTGCCGAACAAGATTTCGGCGTGCGGCCTCTGCTGGAAGCTTTGCTGAGGGAAGCGCCGACACCGGAAACTACAGCCGAGCGCCGCGGGATTATACAAAGTGAAAACAAAGTTCTGGCTCAAATCCTCAAAACCTATTACACGCCGCAGGGAGGCAAACTATCGTTAGTGAGAATGTGGCGGGGGACGCTGGCAGACGGAGCAATTTTGAACGGCGTTCGAGTTAACGGTTTGTACCGCTTGACAGGCCAGCAAACGCAAAGTTTGCAGTCTGTCAGCGCCGGGGAAATTGTGGCTTTGGGAAGGCTAGAAGGCGTGAAAACAGGCGATACGCTGGCGCTAGACCGATCGTCCGAATTGCCAAAAGCCGAAATCATCCCGCCTGTCTACGCACTGGCGATCGTCCCAGAAAAGCGCAACGATGAAGTTAAGCTGAGCTCCGCTTTAGCTAAATTGCTAGAAGAAGACCCATCTTTAGTCTGGGAACAGCACGGCGACACTCACGAAATTATACTTTGGGGTCAAGGCGAAATCCACCTGAAAGTAGCTTTAGACAGGTTGCGCCGCAAGTATAACTTGCCGATGGTAACTCACTTACCGCAAGTGCCGTACAAAGAAACCATCCGCAAACCTGCATCTTCCATCCACGGGCGCTACAAACACCAAAGCGGCGGACACGGACAGTTTGGCGACGTGTACCTCGACATTCAACCGCAGCCTCGCGGAGAAGGTTTCACGTTTAGCGACAAAATAGTCGGCGGCGTCGTCCCAAAACAGTACATTCCCGGCGTAGAAGTGGGAGTGCGCGAGTATTTGGATCGCGGCCCGCTGGGTTTCCCCGTGGTAGACGTAGCGGTGACGCTGACGAACGGTTCCTACCATTCTGTGGACAGTTCCGAACAAGCTTTCAAGCAAGCGGCGCGTTTGGCGATGCAGGAGGGAATGGCGAAGTGCGAACCGGCCTTGCTGGAGCCGATCGCCAAAGTTGAAATTTGCGCTCCGAACGAGTGTACATCAAAGGTGTTGCAGTTGGTCAGCGGACACCGCGGCCAAATTCTCGGCTACGAAGGTAAAAAAGGCTGGAAGGGATGGGATGCAGTTTCTGCTTATTTGCCGATCGCAGAAATGCAGAATTTGATCGTAGAATTGCGATCGCAGACAATGGGAGTAGGATTTTTTAATTGGGAGTTCGATCGATTGCAAGAAGTGCCGGAACCTTTAGCTAAGCGGGTTTTGCTAACAACTGGCGGCAATGGAAACGGCAACGGTAAAAGTTAAGCTGTAAGGGCGGGTTTCATCAACCCTCTTGGGAAGAATTCAAACGATAAATAAACCCGCCCCCGCCCCACGGCCAATCTGAATGTACATTTCGATTGTTCGTTGGGTGGGTGCGGGTTTTCGAGATTGTTTTTTTTCGGCGATTCTGGTTTGTGAAACCCGCCACTACGATCGCACAAATTCTACGATCGCGAATCAACGAGACATGATATTAGAGAACTAGAGAATTCATCAGTGTATCCCTGTCAAAATCTCTTAGAGTGCCTTCTTCCTTACCCTAAAAAGAAATAATCAAGTAACCATTCAGGAACTTAGCACCCGTAACAGACTTCCCAGTTAGCGCCGGAGGCAGCAAAATATTGCGCCGCTGATCGCCCGCTTCGATCGTCACTTCCGGCCCCGATTGAATCAATTTAATTTCTTTCTTGTCAAACCCAGGCAAAAACAAACTAACTTGACGCTGTGCAATGTTTATGTTAATCGGTTTAGGAGCTTTTGCGGCCTCAGAAAAATCGGGCAAAGCATCAATTAGCGGCTGCCAGTTATTGTCACTGTGCGCCGGAACCGAAACAGCGGTCAAAGGCTCAAAATCGGCAGTAATAGCTTCTGTAACCGGTGCTTGATTGACAATGACACCGCCCACAGTCAAACCAACTTGTTGAGAACTTCCCCAAAGATAGCGGGCAGTTGCGATCGCACTTGCATCCCCAGTCGTCAGCAAAAAAGCCGCCGTGCGGTTCGGATCTGCCAGCGCTTCCTTACCCTTATCCAAAAGATTATCGACTTGCTTCGTAGATTGAAAAGCATTGTCTCCCGACAAATCCACCGTCAACACGGTACTCACAACCGGTTGAATAAAAGGTGAAAGCGCTTTCCCCAAATCCGAATCTACCAAAGCTTGGCGGAACCTGCGGATATACCAACTCAGAATTTCCGGCATTCCCAGCATCCGCAGCGTATCCATGCCGCCATTGCCGTCATAAACAATTACATCGTATTGTTTGCTGTCCTCGTATTCCCGAAGTTCGTTCAACGCCAGCGCGCTGTCCATTCCCGGTAGCACTCCTAATTCTTGACCGTAAATCTGCTTGAAAAACGGAGTGCGGACATATTGAGCTTCTAGTTGTTTAACTTCGTCCCACCTGCGTTCTAGCAGCGGCGCGCTTTGCACCTGAACTGCTTTGAGGTTGGGGGCGATTTCCTGAGGGTTGAGAGTCAGGGGAGTCCCTAGCAGGATACCCAATGCAGGGCCCGGATCTTGGCCGAGCAGCAGAACTCGCTTGCCTTGAGCCGCGTATTTTTTAGCTGTTGCGATCGCGATCGTGCTGCGGCCAGTGCCGCCTTTGCCCAAAAATGTCAAAATCAAAGCCATTTTCTGTTCTCACTGCCAAAGCTTACTCTTTAACATTTAAGCGCAACCTTCAGCCAGAGTGGGGAGGAAGAGGAGAGTGGGAGAGTGGGAGAGTGGGAGAGGGGAAGAATTGGGAAAATTTTTCCTCTTCCTTCTTCCTTCTTCCTTCTTCCTTCTTCCTTCTACATCTGTTAAACGGGTTCTAGCTCATCTTCAAAGAACCAAGTCGCAAAACCGTCAAACTTGACAACCACACCTACTCCGCTACCGTCAACCATTTTGAATCCGTCAACAGTGCCTACTGGATTCTCCTTTATCTTGCCCACTATATTTGGAGGTATCCGATCTCTGAGACGGCGCACCTTCACTCTCTGACCTACTTCTATTGCCACTGAAATTGTTCTCCTGCTCTATATAACCTATATACAACCGTCCATTTTACAGTTTGGCGTCTACTTCGGAACAGCAACGCCAGCAAGCGATCGCTCCCTATGATTTTCCATCGAAATTTCGACCAACTTTCCCTAAAACACGCTATTCTAGTCGCGGTTGGTCGATCGTGTACCTTGATTCGCTTGGGTTTGCCTCATCAGGTTCCACAGCAGCAAGCTCAACTCCCAGACTCTCGCGCACCGCGAAGATAATTATTTTTTATCCCTTTGCAAAAACAATCTTTTTATTAATTGCCACAACTACAGGATTTCTCCCCAATTAGTCATCCTTCCGGCAGAAGCCAAAAAGCATTCAGAAGCAGTAATTAATTTTATGTTTGCTATATACAAATCTGCGATCTCTAAAGTTGACCTCGGCTAAAATCCATACTGCAAAGCACTTTGAGTCTGGTCGGCCAAATTTCCCGAAGGTCAGATTTTAGTAAACTGCCATCTTGTAACAGTTTACTAAAATCTGAAAATAAAAAAAAGATTTAATGCTAAAATTTCAGGTTGAGAAAGTCTATTTTTGCTGTTGTCTTACCGCATAAAAAGTGGAACGCTTGCCGGATTTAGGGTGTCCAAGAGAGCAAATGAAGTCAAGGAACTTCAAGATCACAAAATTGAAATAATGAATAAAATTTTTACGTGCTGGCGATCGACCCAAATTCCGCTCCTAAGTTTATCGTTAGCTGTGTTCGCCTGTCTGCCGCTCGGTCGTGCGGCGATCGCCAGTCCGCTCTCTCCATCCCCCAAACAGCCCTCACACGCTACTAAAATTGTCTCGGTCGATCGACCGCCAGCATTGCCAACAAACTCACAATCTCCAAAAAATCCGGCAACAGTGGCGGCGAATTCATCCCCAGCAGAGACAATAAAGGCTCAGGGAACAGCCGTCGGACGATCGCTCGAAATCCAAGAAATTCGCGGTACAGTCAGCTTTAAAGGGCGGCCGGCGGTTGTGGGCGATCGGCTGCTTGCCCCCGGAGACGAAATCATCACCGGCCCCGATTCCACAGCCCGTTTAGCGATCGACAACTACACCGGGATCGTGGAAGTTGCCGAAAAAACGGCAGTCAGAATATCCACTTTGTCAAACAGTGCAGGCGGCGAAAAAGACACAGCCATTTTTGTCAGCAGGGGGCGAGTCAGGTTGTCGATCGGCAAAACTGCCGCGACAACTGCCGCAGCCAACACCTCAACAATTATCCCGCCGAACCAAATAGCCGCCCTAAATACTTTCAGCGGACTCGGCAAATCAAGTCAAATTGCCCAACAAAAAAGTTCTGCCAAAACCGCCCCAGTCAGGGTTGAAACACCAGAAGGCGTTGCCGGAGTTCGCGGCACCTCCTTTGGCGTCAGCGTCGGCGAAGGCAAAACCGCAGTCGAAACTATTGAAGGTGCAGTCGCAGTATCCGGCGGCAGCAGCGACTCAGAAGTAGTTGTCAACGGCGGCAACGCCACGACAATTTTCCCTCAAACCTCGCCCGTGGCGCCCTCAGCGAGTCCTCGCCTAGCTCAACTCAAAGTCCGCAGTTTGGGGAGACTCAGCGGCAATATCTATCGCCTCAGCGGTCAAATTAACCCGATCGACATAATTTATGTCAACAACGAAGCGATTAAGATCGATCGAAATGGCAACTTCAAAATCCAAGGAATTTTACCTACAAGTCGCCGCCTCAAAATCGTAGTGCGAGGCCCGTCAACCACAGAACGGCATTACAGCCTCGCTGTTCCCTAAACAACCTTTTTAAGAGTAAAGTGCGCGGGCAGTCTCTGAGGATCTGAGTTAGATTGTAAGTCCTATCTGGGTTGATTATCATGTGTAAGTGCGAAGCATTTCGCGGTGAAACTCCCTCAGCCCAGGTGCATCTAAATCTTACAGTTAAGTTTGATTCAATTATTGTGGGGGTGTCCCGCCAGCCGCAAAATACAATTTAGATTCTCAACAGATTAGTCAAAATCAATAAATTTTGCGCCTACCCTTCGCCCTTACGGTATTGTAAAACTTCATGACCAAAAATTTTTTGATGGTACAAGCCCTCGGATTTATTCGTGGAATCAATCCAAAATCTAAAATCTAAAATCTAAAATCTAAAATCGAATGACTCGCACTCCTCTCGAAAATCGGACTCGAATGTTACTTTTTGCGTCAAATTAATTGCATGAAGTTCAAAAAATGGATCGACGAGCATCTCAAAGACAATCAACTGATCGGCCTGCGGCAATATATAATCACAAATCCTCCCTGGATAACAGGTGCCATAGCAGGTATAATGTCTGTAGCCATGCTGCAATTGGGAATGTGGAAACCCCTTGAATATTTGGGATACAAAACGCTATTTCAAATTCGAGAAGCGGGAATTTTGCCAAATCCCGGATGGGATTCTAGAATTGCCGTAATTGCGATCGAACGGCATTCCTTGCAGGAATACGGTCAATTTCCTTGGCCTCGCAACCGCTACGCCCAACTGCTAGAAGCACTGAAAAAATCTCCCCCCACAGCCGTTGGTTTTGACATTCTTTTCCTCGATCCGAGTCCGAAAGATGATATTTTAGCTGCTGCGATCGCCGCCAACGGCAAAGTTGTACTCCCTAGAACCATTAAAGAAGAACCAGTAGCATCTTTAAAAGCAGTCGCCGCAGGTGTCGGCCACATCAGCCATGAAGCCGATAGTGACGGTATTAGCCGCAACTCAAAAATCTTTCTCAACGGGATTCCTAATTTCGGTTTAGCAATGACTCACAGGTACAATGCTGCTAATCCCCAAGATCCAGTATTGCTCCCACATTCCAAAAATAAGCAGGAAAAAAAAGTCTGGGTTAACTGGCCGGGGAAAACAGAAAATCTACCTACCTATGCTTTTGTTGATGTCGTAGAAGGTAAAATTCCCGCAGATGCTCTGACCAATAAGTTAGTTTTAGTGGGCATAGTTGCTACCGGTTTAGACCCGATATCTTCACCTCTCAATAAGACTACGGCTGGGGTTTATTTATATGCAGCGTTGGTTGACAATTTGCTCAATCAACGCTTGCTGCGGCGGCTGCCGGTACTCCTAGAAATTTTGTTATTGTTGGGGATTGGCCCGCTAACCGCTTTGGTTCTGGGCAACCGAGGTGTTACAGAGAGAATTGCGATCGCTCTCGGTTTGCCTATAGTTTGGATTGCGGCTGCTGCTTTGTTATTTGGCTTATTTTTTTGGTGGGTTCCGATTGCCGCACCTATCGGCACTCTCATTTTATCTGGTACTGCTTTGCAACTCCGGGAACAGTACGAAAAGCAGCAGTTGATGAGGTTATTTGAAAAGCACGTCGATCCAGAGACTGCTCAGCTTATTTGGCAACGCAAAGCGGAGATCTTTGAACAGGGAGAACTTGAACCTCAAGAACTTACAGCAACGGTGCTGTTTATGGATATTCGCAGTTTTACTTCGATTTCAGAAAAAATGCGACCGCGAGATTTACTCACCTGGTTGAACAATTATTTGGAAGCGATGACTAACTGTATTATGGATCACGGCGGCGTTGTAGATAAATACATCGGTGATGCAATTATGGCAGTTTTTGGGGTGCCTTTTTGCCATACCGAATATAGAGAAATTCAACAAGATGCTTTGAATGCAGTTGCGGCTTGCATTGCGATGCACGAACGGCTGCACCAACTTAATCAGCAGCTTAGAAGCGAACACAAACCTTTAATTAAGTTTGGCATCGGTTTGCATACCGGACAGTTAGTTGCTGGCAGCGTGGGCGGTTCCCGGCGTTTGAATTATTCTGTGATCGGTGATGCTGTCAACGTTGCTGCTAGATTGGAGGCGATGAATAAGGAAATTGTTTCTGACAGTCCTTTTAATTTGTTGGTGACGGGGAGGACTTTTGCTTACGTGCGCGATCGCTACGAAGGCCAAAAAGTAGGATCGATTCAATTGCGCGGAAAAAAAGAACTGACTGTGGTTTATGCTATTATGGGCGAAAAGCATTAGTCAGTTGTCAGTTGTCAGTTGTCAGTAGGGAAAATTACCTTTTTCCCAATTCCCCATTCCCCATTCCCCATTCCTAATTCCTAATGACTACTGACTACTGACCAATCTAATCAAATACGCTCAGGCGCAGAGTTTTAGCTATTTGTTCTAACAGAAATAAGCCACCGACAGAATTTCCCTCTTTATCCAGGGGCGGACTGTAAAAGCCGATCGCACCTTGACCCGGAATTACCGAGAGCATTGCCCCGCTAACTCCCGACTTTGCCGGCAGTCCCACCCGCAGCGCAAAGCGGGCCGATGCTTCATACAAACCGCAAGTAGCCATCAGTGCTTTGACAGTACGGCAGTTTTCCCGCATTGCTCGATCGCCACTATTTACCAAAACCATCCCCAGCTTAGCTAAATCCTCCACAGTTCCCGACAAACAGCAGACGCGATTGTAAGTTTCTAAAGCAATTTCCGCATTTTGAATATAACCCGATTCTACCATTTTCAAGGCGAGATTCCAATTATTTTGATTCGGGTTTTCCTTCACTGAATCGAGCATTAACTCGTCAACAAATAACTGACTTTTTGCCTGTTGATTCAGCCAACCGAGCAAGTTTTGACAGCGCGCCACAGCATTTTGACCGGGAATCAAAGACGCTAGGGCGATCGCGCCGCTATTAATCATCGGGTTTCTCGGCTTTCCTTGGTCTATTTCGAGTTGAGTTAAGGAATTGAAAGGCAGTTCCGAAGGCTCCCAGCCAACGCAGTCAAATACCGTTTTTTCGCCCAATTCGCACAGCAAATAAAGCAGGACGAAGGGCTTGACTGCACTCATCAGCGGGAATGTTTTATCGATGCTGCCCCAGCTCAAAATTTGACCGTCCGTTGCCAGAATTTGCACGGCAAACCTTTGTCTGTCTGCTTGTGCAAGGAGAGGTATGTACGCGGGAATTTGACCGGATTTACTGCGATTTATAGCCTCTTTTGCCCATGCGGTCAGTTGTTCTGGTTGCAGGGAAGATAGTTTGCTGGTGGATATTGTCAAATTAGATAACTTATTGGTTTAATCTAAAATAAAGTGCGATCGCCCGATCGAGATCACAAACTTTTCCATGCCCGATTTTAAAATAAATCTGACCAAGAAAATTACTTTGCATAAAAACCTGCTATTTGCCCAGATAAATAAGTAGCAGCTTCCAGGCAAAGTTGTTTCCCGACAACAACCAGCACTAGCTCAAAAGGGCGACCGATGGTGATTTCCCTGCCCCGCTGTCAGGGCAGGGTGCTTCTCTAACTTAATTCTCAAGGGAGAAATTCGCAATCCTTTCCGGATACCCCCCAACCTCTGAGAATTTACCATGCAACCGAATCTACCAAAATCAGGATAAAAAAATGCCAGAAGCACCAAAAGCAGAAGCACCAAAAGCAGAAGCACCAAAACCAGCTCCGCTGACTTTTAAGGGTGTGTGCAGCGACGGAGTTCTAAAAGGCAAAGAAATTGAAGGCAAACTAGACATCAAAATCAACGTCGAGTCCGTCAAAGCTAAAGAGGCGCCGGCCCCCAAAAAATCCGAGTGGGAGCCAGTGATCTTTTGGGTATTGTTTGCTTTCATGGCAAACTTGATTGTCGGCGACCCCGCCGGAATGAGAAAAAAATACAACTCCCCACAAAGGTCTGATTCTCATCAGATGTTAAACCAATCTGGGGAGCAGTCGCTGTTGCCTAAGAAAAACACCAACAACTCGCCGCTTTAGGCCCTGGGAGACTGCCAGCCGCGCAAATAGTAATAAAAAGACCCGAAATATTCCTCGAATACTCGCGTCGTAGTTACCAAAGCTTCTGCACGAGGCAAAAAATCTCCCGCGTCTAAGCGGAGTCTGGATTTCCCTCCTGCGGTGGGTTGATAAGTGTAGAAGTCGGTAGCTCTAGGAATCACCTGAATTCCCATATTCGCAAATGCTAGGCTGGCTCGGCGCATCTGAATCGCAGATGTTACCAGAATTACTTTGCGCCCGACACCGCGGCCGTCGAGTATCTTTCTGACTTCTTCAGCACTGGTGCGTATGTTGCTGCCGTTATTGTCGAGAACGATACTGCTGCGCGGGACGCCCATGTTGTTTGCCAGCAACGTTTCGATATCCTTACCTTCGCCAACATAACCCTCCCACTCGGGTCTCGGGCCAGCGGTAACGATGACCATAGGTGCTAGTTGTTTTTTGTACAAAACTGCAGCATAGGGCAGGCGATTGCCTGCATCTGTCAGTTGAATCGCTTCTCGGTTGGCGGTGTGGTTGTTAGTCGTTCCCTTGCCGAGGAGGACGATCGCCGCTGCTGTTTCGTCGCAGCAAACTGTGCGAGCAGCAGCGTCCCGTTCTGCTTGGTCGGCGAACCAGTAAGCTACAACTGGCATACTCGAAAGGATCAAAACTAACAGCGCTGCCAGGATCATTCTCGGCGCCGGGTTGCGGATGCCCCCGTTCGTGATCAGCGCCGATGCAATCACCAGCAGCGTGATCGAAAAACCTAACGGCGTAAAGAAGAAGGCTATTATGCCGAAAATCGCTGCTCCGACTGGCGTGTCTGGCGCAAAAAAAGCCAGGAACAAAAGGCTGATCAGCAGCAAAACGCGCAGCCGGTCTAATAACGGATTGTCTTTGCCTCCTGATTGATCCCACCACGATTTGAGCAGTGAGAACAGGAGGAATAGAAATAGAATGCGAGCTAACAGTTCTGGCATCTTGCAATATTCTGTGTCTTCATAAATTAGTACAGAAGTTTGGAAACGAGCGCGAATTTAGCTGCGGGAGGAAATACGGGCATCGGTGGGTTTTTAACTTTCGCGAATCACGCAGTCCGATCGCATTTATCCTGATGCTCGATTCCGGTCAGCTATCAACCATTGGTTGCAGGGTGAAACCCGCTACTTCCAGTCACAGATTGCTGACAGTTAATTGGTAATTGATAACTGGTAATGGTTGATTGGTAATTGGTAATGGATCGAGTACACCGCAGGTGGAATTGACAATTCAAGCCTGCTTTGTTCTGCCTACTTTTGTCCCCATTACCTGTTACCCATTCACCAATCCCAATTTATCGGCGCTTCAGTTGATTCCGAATTGCCTGCGTTACCGTTTGAATTACTTTAACACGAGCATAATACTTGTTATTGGCCGCAATTAGCGTCCAGGGAGCAAGCGGCGTGCTGGTGCGCTGAATCATTTGATTCACCGCCACTTCATAATAATTCCACTTTTCCCGATTTCGCCAATCTTCCTCGGTGAGTTTGTATTGTTTAAATGGATTGTTTTGCCGCTCTGTAAACCGCTTTAGTTCTTCGTCAGGACTGATGTGCAGCCAGAATTTAACTAACACACAACCGAAACTGGTGAGTTGCTCCTCAAATTCGTTGATTTCCTGGTAAGCTCGACGCCATTCGGGTTCGGCGGCAAATCCTTCGACTCGCTCGACCAGCACTCTACCATACCAACTGCGATCGTAAATGCTGATTTTACCAGCCGTTGGCAGCCGCTGCCAGAACCGCCAGAGGTAGTGATGCGCTTTTTCTTCGTCTGTCGGGGCCCCAAAGGCATTAACGGTGTAACTGCGGGGGTCCAATACGTCCGTCAAGCGTTTGATCGCTCCTCCTTTACCGGCGGCGTCCCAACCTTCAAACATCACTAACACCGGGATTTTATCTTCGTAAATGCTTTGTTGCAGTTTACCAAAACGGGTTTGTTCCTCGCGAAGTTGCTGTTTGTATTCGTCGGGCGACAGCGATTGAGTTAAATCTACTTGGGCCAGCAAGTCGGGTTCGGTGGGTTCCAACCTTTCTTGAGGTGGCAATTTCACGGGTGCAGATTGCATCGGCAGTCTGTCTAAGGCATCTGTAATTGTCGCTGCCATTTGCGTTAAAACTTTGACTCTCGCCCACCGCTGACAATCGCCTTCTACTAGCGTCCAAGGTGCGGAGCCCGTGCCGGTTTGGGCTACCATTTCTTCTGCTAAAGTTGTGTATTCTTGGTATTTTTTGGCTTGTTTCCAATCTTCGGGCCGCACTCGCCAAGCTTGTAAGGTATCGTCTTCTAGTTTTTTGAGCCGGTGCTTGAGTTCTTTTTTGCTCAAGTGAATCCAAAATTTGGCAATTGCCGCGCCGTCATCTACCATCTGCCGCTCGAAGGCGTTGATTTGCCTGATGACTGTGGGTACTTGGGCGTCGGAGACTCGATCGAACAATCGGTCTTCTAAAACATGAGTGTACCAACTGTGGTAGAAAAAACCAATTTTGCCGCGGGCGGGGAGTTGCTGCCAAAATCGCCACAGAAAAGGATAGCCCTTTTCTGCGGCTGACGGCGGCCAAATCGGGTGGACGGCAAACCCCCGCGGGTCCATGTACCCTACCATTTGTTTGACTAAAGCGCCTTTGCCCGCGGCTGCCCAGCCTTCGAGGACGATAATTGCGGGCAATTTTTTTTCCCAGCAGGCCAGTTGGAGCGATCGCAACTGTTTCATTAAAACTTCTATCTTGGCATCGTAGGTTTCTTTATCGAGGGAGATATCTAAATCGAGGTTTTCGAGCATATTTACCTCATATAAATCTGAGAAAACTGTTTAACGTTAGTTTAACGTTTGGATAAAATTAAATCCCCAACTCCGGGAAAAACGTTATAAAAATTACAGTTACGGCTGCTTAAAAGCACGATCGCACCTGCCCTCAAATGGCAGCCTCGTTAATACTAGCAAGATTCCCTCAATTTCAAACTTGCCAAAAAAAACGGCTCAGGTTATAGTTGAAATAGGTAACTTTTAAATAAGTTCAACTTCTCCCCTCCCCCGATCGGGCGAGTTAACAGGAGGAGGCAAAAATCCCTGAAAAAGGATTTAGTGTAAAAGAGAGCAAAAGTAAAAATCAACTACCCGGTGGGGGTGACAACTTCTTTACTTAGCTGTAAAAACTTTATTCAAACAATAGTTACTTAAGCACCAAGCTTGGTAACGAAAGAGAGCGCGACTCATCGAAATCCAGCCATAAACTCACATATAAAACTAGCCCGGAAGGGCAAACCAATTTTTATGATTGCCTAATTAGATAAAACCTGAAAGCCTGGGTGATATAAACAGGTTTCTGAGTTTTATCGACACCACAATAAATCTGCATTACATCCGCGTTTCTCCGCATTCCGAAGCGGTTAAAAATCAAAAACTCGGATTTTTGCCAGAAATTCACTGTACTTGTTTGCCAATACCAATTAAGAGGAACAGTCCGAAATTACGGATTGCAAGTTTTCTATGAATATCTTAACAACACGCTCCTACAAGGGCCAAACTGACTGGTGCGCGATCGCCAATTTAATCGATGCTTGCGAAGCAGTCGATCGCCTCGGCGAAGAAGTCTCAGCAACTGAACTCAAGCTAATACTTGATGCACCCAAACTCGACAAAGCCCGCGACGTGCAGTTGTGGGAAGATGGTAATTACAAACTAATCGGTTTGTCACTCCTAGATATGCCCGATTCCCAGGATGAAATAGACGCTTGTCTGTGGTTTTACGTGCATCCAAATCTGCGTAGCGAAGGTTTAGAAAAAGACATAATTAAGTGGGGCGAAAAGCGGCTGCGCGAAGTGGCGAAAGAACGAAATTTGCCCGCGAAATTGCGTACCTACAGCCGCGAGGATAAAACAGATGAGATGCGACTGTTAGAGAAACAGGGCTTTGAGGTCGATCGCTATTTTTGGACAATGGCCCGATCCCTCGCTGAACCCATTCCCACACCGGAATTTCCCGCAGATTTTGCGCTAACCCACGTATCGGGAGAACAAGACATCCAACCTTGGGTAGAAATGTTCAACCAGTCATTTATCGATCACTGGAATCACCACGATTTAACTGCGGAAACCGTGCGTTACTGGATGCAAGATCCGAATTATCAGCCGGAATTAGATTTGATTGCTGTTTCGGGCGATCGCAAATTTGCAGCTTTCTGCGACTGTCAAATCAAACCCCAAAAAAACGCCCGCAGCGGCACAAAAGACGGTTGGATTGAATTGTTGGGTACGCGGCGCGACTTTCGGAAAATGGGTTTAGGAAAAGCGATGCTGCTGGCTGGCTTGCACTCCTTAAAAGCGGCGGGTGCAAATACTGCAAAACTCAGCGTAGATGCTGACAGTTTGACGGGGGCGACAAAGCTTTACAAATCAGTCGGTTTCCGCCCGATGGAAACTTGGATCGAGTGGGCTAAGACTGTGTAGAAAAGGTTGGCCCTGAAGGCGAGAATCCCGACTGCTTAAAGAAGTAGGGGTTCTCAAGTGCGATTTTGGGTCAAGTGCGAGATCCCTTTTGGATCGAAGGGGCGATCGCACTTTTCTTGATTTCCTAAATCAACCGGAAATTAGCCGATGTAATCGCATTGGCACTCACTCCAATCATCACACCTAACTCCTCTCCTGTCAAGAGGTTCTTAATAAGAGTCCCCTGAGTATTTTGAGTTATTTCTAACTGACCAAAGCTCAAACCTCCGGTTAATCCAATCCAATCTTGACCCCCTGTAAAATCAGCAATGATCTCAAATACTCTACATCCCGCGCCTCGGCTATACTACAGGAGATATCGACATTCACGATATTGCAGTCGATAAAAACAATCAAATCCTTTTTATTAGCACTTTGTTTATCAGTTAATTACTTTGGAACTTTAACCGCAGATGATGGCGGATATACGCAGATGGACGCGGATTAGGATACAGTTTGTTTTGTAACTTCGACATAAATATGTTCTAACCGCACCGGATACCGAGCGATTGAATCAATAGAAATCCCGTCAAACAGCAAAATAATTTCTTTTAATTCTAAACGTTCCGGCAGCCAAAAAGCCAAATCGCTACCGTAGCGGCGGGGGATGAAACTGTATTGTTTCGCGCGAGCGATGACTTCAGCTTCTTCATCGGTTTTTACCACGATAATTTCTTGAGCCGGAATCAGTTTTTGCAACTCTTCTAAACTGCCCTCAGCCACAATACTGCCATTTTTCAGAATTCCGATTCTCTGACACAGCCGCTCAGCTTCATCCAACAAGTGAGTTGTCAGCAAAATTGTAATTCCTTCGGATTGCAAGCGCTGAATTAAATCCCAAATTTCGTAGCGAGCCTCAATATCTAAACCCGTTGTCGGTTCATCTAAAATTACTAATTTAGGCTGGTGTACCAAAGCCACCGCAATATTCAAACGGCGCTGCATTCCTCCGCTCAAAGTTTCCACCGGGCTTGTAGCTCTATCTGTCAAATTTACTGCTTTCAAACAGTGTCTTACTTGATAGCGCCGCTGTTTGCGCTCTAAGCCGTAAATTTGAGCAAAGAAGTTGAGGTTTTCTTCGCAGCTAAGGCTTTTGTAAAGCAAATTTTCTTGGGGCGCTACACCTATTAACAATTTTGTAGCTTCGGAAACAGGTTCACCATTGATAGAAACTTGGCCGCTGTCGGCATTTAGCAAATTGCATAAAATATTGATAGTTGTAGTTTTGCCCGCCCCGTTTGGTCCCAGCAAACCGTAAATTTCTCCAGATTGAATGTGCAGTGTTAAATCTTTAAGCACAGAACGCTCGCCGTAGGATTTATTGAGTTTTTCAATTTGCAGCACAGCTTGAAATCTCCTAGTTTTTCCTATAATATAGCAATCCTAAATGAGTTGTAAATTTTTGACCCCACCCCAACCCTCCCCTTACCAAGGGGAGGGAGTAAGAAATTCACAAATGATGCGAGGATTGCTATAGCCGTAAGATGCGGTGTGCATGGAACGCTAAATAGGTTTAAGGTGTGATGTGCATGGAACTTTACATAATTAGGTTCAAGTGAACCCTGATTTAATTATTTTAAAGTAAATTATTTCACTCCTTCCCCTTCGTTTAAAGCCTTCTTTCTACTCTCAACATCCGTCGGTAAGACAGCCATCCGGCTACTATCATTAAAACAGCAAAAATACACAAAAACTCGAAGTGCGAGGAAATATCAGCCAAATCTTTGCCGTCAGCCCACACGCCCATCAGGGCTTCGTTCATGTGATAAATTGGATTGTACTGGGCGAGTTCCAGCAGACTTTTGGGAAACAGCGAAGTTGGCAAAAATGCGCCTCCTAAAATCAACAAAGGAACGCCGAAAGCCGCTACGAGCGAGTTGACATCTTCAGTGCGCCTTGCAAACTGGGTGCCGAGAATAAAGCCTACACCTACATAAGATACAATGCTGAGCAAAATAATCGCACATCCTAACAGGATAGAGCCTTGAAATTGTGCTCCCAAAAAAGAGGCGATCGTGTATACTAAAATTACCTGACCGATACCGATGCAACTGTGAGCAATAAAAATCCCTAAAAAGTAGGAAGTGCCGCTCAGGGGGGAAATAAACAAGCGTTTGAGAGTATGCTGTTCTCGCTCTGCTACTACGGTTGCTACGCTACCGCCGAGACAGCTAAAAAATAAAGCAGCTCCTACTAAGCTTGCAGGGGCGGCTGTTTCAAAAGCTTTTGCTGTTGTTAGTTGCGCGCGTTCTGCTAAAATTAAAGCGTTAATAATCAAGATAGAAATCGGAAAGATAGCCCAAAAAATTAAACTGCGTCTTCGCCTTCCCAATTCTATTAAAATTCGCTGCGCTACAGCGAGGGTTTCATACCAGTATTTCATCTTAAGTTTGTTAGCATTGTTATTGTTTGAAATCAAAAAATAAAGTTAATATTTTATGATACAGTCATGACATAAGGTTGTTAAATAACTGTTTAAAATGTACACCCTTCAATTAACATCAACGGATTGGTTAAAAACAGAATCAGCACGCAAAGGAGGAAACGGCAGTGCCGTTTTCCTACCCCAAAATAATCGCCCGATCGAGGATATAACCATAGCCCCAGTAATTGTAGGAAACGGCAGTGCCGTTTCCTGATTTCCGCTAATGCGTAAAATCAATCGGACGGATGGGATGATGAAATTACTATCTCGATCTAACGATCGACAACACCGCTCTTGAAGAGACGGCAATGCCGTTTCCCCACCCCAAAATAATCAATAATTCTTACTTAATCGCAAAATTCGTACCTCGGTAACATCCTTGAAAAGAAGTTAAACTGGTGCGGTTTATTTGTTCCAATTTAGTCACGAGGGAAGAAGTATTGGTACTTTCAGCGGTAGCACCCCACTTGTAGATAAAGTCGCCGATATAGTTTCCGGTTTCTTCGTAGCTGTGCTCTTCAATTGGAATTCCCGAAACTCCTGAAACAGTTTGGTTGTTGTACCCGTTAACAATTATTTTTTCGATAACAGCTCCCGGTTCTGCGGTAATGTTCCATTGCACCGGTTCATAAGCTGAAAGTGCTAGAATTATTGGCTTGTTTCGGCGTTCTACTTTGATTTCGATCGCACTTTTTGATAAATCTCGGTTCTTGTGATCCGCATTGGCTTCGTAAACGCCTATTAAATGAAGTTCTTTATTTCCGCTTGAAGAACCGATATAAGCTGAAAAATCGTCGGAACCGCCAAGCCCGCAGTTTGCCGCAGAACTAATTGGGGAAATAAAAGCTGTTTTTTCGGCTAGTTTCTGCTGCACCGCCGGCACTACCCACAATCCGGTTCCGATGCCTAAAGCACCTATCAAAGCGGCCGCGATACCGAAAGGAAGGGCATTTGTGAGGTGGCGAACAACTGGTTTTGCTGTTAGTTGAGATAACGTTTGCTGCCAAGTTTCACCAGTTTGTCGATCGGCATTGCCGCCATCGAGACAGGCCAATAAAGCTAAACTTTCCGGCTGTTCGAGCAGACTTTGAACTGTTTTCCCTTCGCCGACGTAGAGATTTCTAGTTTCAGTGTCTAAAAGCAGCCAGTAGCGATCGCCCTCGCCGAGGTTGTACTCTTGTACTGCAGGATCGACTAAATCGTGCTGCAAAAACACCAGCCAAGCCATATTATTGCCAGTGCCGACTGTTTTGCCGTCGCTGGATATAAGTTGGTCGATATCCGGTTCCCAGCGCCAAGCTACCCAGCGACTATCTCCTCGATAGCCGAGGGATTTTTCTAGTTGCGGATGAGCGGTTATTTCTAAGCGTTGAACTAAGTTTGACACGAGATGTCCTCCTCAAGTGAGATCGGGTCTAGAGCAATTTTGTTCCAATTTATTAAAACAAATATTTTGCTCATGAAGAGTCTCCGAATAATCGGGTTAATTTTGTCTCGCTAATGTTATCAGCCGGTACTTTCCAAACCACACTGGCTTAACAAAAATATGCCTGTTGAATGGTTTAGCTTGAGAACTTGGAGCTGGCGAGCACCCGCCTGGTAATAATTTTAACCTGTGCTGATAACTAATCCTGTTACGGATTAAAGCTGGCTATCTATCACTGCTTCTACTTGGTTGTCCAGTTTGAAAAGAGTCCTTGGCTGATAGCGTCTACAAGTTCTTAGCTTAACTTTTATTTCGCTACTCTGCTACAAAATATGCCGATCGCACCTGACATCAATATTACCCATGCAAATAAATATCCCGGCTTTCTTGCGGGTGAAATATCCCTGAAAAAGAGACGGTTTGAGAGAAACCCGGTTTCTGTAAAAGTTCTCACACTTCGCCTATTACTGGCGGGGGCCATCAATCGCATCTCTAGTCGGTGCAACACCTCCGGGGCTAAAGGAACTCGGCGGTACTCTCGGAAGATTGAGATTGGGATTGGGAACTAAATCGCTGTTGCTGTCACCAGCAGTTCCACCCGTGGGAGACGCACTGTTATTGGGAGTGGTATAGGGCGAACTTCCCGGATTGAGATTATTCTGATTGGTATTCGGCGAAGTTCCCGGATTGGCATTATTGGGAGTGGTACTCGGCGAAGTTCCCGGATTGGCATTATTGGGAGTGATATAGGGCGAACTTCCCGGATTGAGATTATTGGGATTGGTACTCGGTGAACTTCCCGGATTGGCATTATTGGGAGTACCTGCAGGCGAAGTTCCCGGATTCTGATTATTCTGATCGGTATTGGGCGAAGTTCCCGGATTCTGATTATTCTGATTGTTGGGATTTGCCGTGCCTGTTGGAGTAGTTATCGGGGTGCCGACACCATCTCTGGTGATGGCGTTGGGGTTCGGGGCAGCAGCCGGAGTGCCCCCATTGGGGTTATTTGCAGGAGCATTGGCGGGGTTGCCCGCAACCGGAGCAGCGTTTTGGGGAGCAGCATTGCTGCCGCACAAGCTTACTAAATCAAAAGTTGTGCCACCTGGAGTTTCGAGGAAGCAAACCGGCACATTTACTTGGGGGTTTGAGGCTCTGGGAAAATCGGCTGTTCCCGGCATGGGACGGCTAAAGGCAGCTTCAGCCATCAGTGGGGTCAATGCCGCCGATAGAGCGGCGATTGTTCGCAATAATCTCATCAGCGTTTCCTCAAATATTGAACTGTGTTTGATCCAGTATTGCCCAGAAACTAGAAATTGTCTTCTTCCCAAAATAGGAGCTTTTGCTACTCCTGCTGATGTAGACTGCGCCACTGAGCTTCAGAATTAAGACATTTGCATCTCAAGTAATTCCTGATGATAACGTTCCAACTCATGCGGTTGATGGATCAGCGGCTGAAGTTGGCCGTTGTGGAGTTGGTAGGCTTGTGTGATTCCAATGCGGCTGAGAAAGTCGAGGTCGTGGGAAATGACCCAGAGGGCGCTCTGAAACTCATTGACTCCATCAACAATCTGATTCACTGTTTCCAAATCCAAATTATTTGTTGGTTCATCTAAAATGAGCCAATCAATTTGAGAAATGCCGATCGCAGCCAGCCCTAATCTCGCTAACTCACCGCCGCTTAAGGCAGATGCAGGCTTGTTCACTTCATCATTAAAAAATAGAAAATTTCCTAATTGCTGTCGCAGCAATTGATAGTCTAAGTTTGGGTTTGCCATTTGCATATTTTCTAGGACTGTCCGAGAGCGATCGACCATTTCATAGCTTTGATCTAGATATACCCCTTTTATGGCAGATTTTATGGCAATTTCACCGGCTTCTAAAATTGCTGGAGTTCGCTCCATTCCTAGAATGGCTTGAGCTAAACAGGATTTTCCTGAGCCGTTCTTTCCAGCAATAGCAATGCGCGAGTCTGACGATACATGAAGCTGAATGTTTTTGATTAATCGGCGCGATCCTAATCTCAAATCAGCACCTTGGATATCGATTAAATTTTTGTGTTTGTGACTGCATTTTTCTAATTTGACCCGGGTTGTTTTCGTCGTTCTGATTTTGGTTGCGGTAACTTGATTAGTTGCTTGTTCTACGGCTAGTTCATGTTTTTTCTTAGCAATTCCTGCCGTTACTTCAGCTTGTCGCTTCAACGCACCAGCGAGAATTTTCGGAATGCTGTCGGCACGTTTGCGACCTTGTTGGCGAGATTGGGCGGCTCGTTGTTGTTCGTGAGCTGCTGATGTTTTCGCTCGCTTTAGTTCTTTTCGCGCTACTTCGTGGGCGCGTAATGCGGCTTGATGTTCGGTTTCTTTTTGCGATCGATAGAAGGAGTAGTTGCCACCGTAAATCTTTAACTCCGCTGGCGTTAATTCCCAAATCGTATCGACGGTGCGATCGAGAAAAAACGGCTTGTGCGAGACAATAACGAAAGCACCAGAAAATTCTTGCAGTGCTGTCTGCAACTGTTCCAGGGTTAACAGGTCTAAATGATTTGTTGGCTCATCTAACAACAGAATATCAGGCTGCTTCGATAGAGCGATCGCCAACCAAAGTTTCGTCAGTTCTCCGCCGCTGACTGTGCTCAGAGGCTGAGATAGCGAGATTTCCGAGGGAAACTTCTCCTCTAGCAAGGTCGTCACCGTCCACCATTCATCCGAATGAGAAGCGATCCAGTCCAGTACCAATTCATTCGAGGCAGACAGATTCAGCGTACTGACTTGAGGCAGATAGTAAACACTACCTGTCCTCGCGACTGTGCCACTCTGCGGGATTAGCTGTCCGGCAAGTAGCTTGAGCAAGGTCGATTTACCGCTGCCGTTGCGACCGACTAAGCCAATGCGCGAGCCTTCATGAATCGCAACAGTGATATCTGCGAACAAAGTCCGTGTGGGTGCGACTTCGCAGGTCAAATTAGCTGCGTTGAGTATTGCTTTCTTTTGCATATTTCTGCTCCATCTTGGTTTGCTGAGCCGTCCTCGTAGTGCTGGACGCTCGATCGCAGTACGATCGAGAGGTCGCTACCCAATTCAAATCTCTGGCTTTCGTAGTTTTTCAAGCACAGAGCGTTGGAAATCGATCGGGATGGGTTAGCAACCAGCAGTTAGCTTCATGGCAGTAAGAATTAATAAACTACAATAAATTACAGTATATTACACGGGTTTTACGTTGTCAAGCCCCAGATGTTTTGAATTCTGGGGTACAACTGAGATGTTGCACCATTTTCAATAAGCCTTTTATGAACAGGCAAGATGCCTGTTCCACAAGAAAATTTATCTTTTGTGGAACAGGCATCTTGCCTGTTCTTGAGAATGGTGCAAGATGTGAGGTACAACAGATACAGTCTTGGACGCAAGGAATCTATTTTGACACCATCTGTAGTGGTAAGGCGCGCACTGTACACCATACAGGCTCTTCCTTACTTACTGTGCTAATTTATCTGAAAATAATGGCACAAATTCTTATATAGCAAAGATTTCTGGTCTTATTTTAGTTGATTTTAGCCGTTTTTTTTATTCACACATAGGTTGATTTTCAACCATTTAAACTAATAGTTTGACATAGTAAAGAAGAGCCAGTATGGTGTATGATGTCCGGTCAATTACCCGTAAGAAAAAGGGTAATTGACCGGACATCATATAATAACAACTAACTTCCTTTAATACCGAATTCGCGGGTCAACGTAAGCATTCAAAATATCAATTACAATGCTGGCAATTACAACAATTGCCGCAAAAAACACCACAATACCTTGAACAGTTGGATAATCCCGCAAGCTAATCGCTTCGTAAAGGCGATTTGCCAGCCCCGGCCAAGAAAAAGTAACTTCTGTTAAAATAGCACCGCCCAACAGTGCAGCAAAAGTCAATCCTAAGACAGTAATCACCGGAATTAGCGCATTTTTCAGAGCGTGAGCCCATAAAATCTGCAATTCGGGAATGCCTCTAGCTCTAGCTGCTTCGACATAATCTGCTTGCAAAGTTTGCTTGAGATTCACTCTGACAATGCGCTCGAAAATGCCGCTCAAAAGAATCCCCAACGTCAAACTCGGAAGTGCCAAATAATGCAAAGATGTGAGAAACTGACCGGGGTTAGCGCTCAGGAGACTGTCAATCGTGTACAGTCCTGTGTAGCCTTGGGGGGCTGGGAATGTCACGGGAAAGCGAGTTCCCAAGGGAAACCAGCCCAACTGCACCGCGAAAATCAACTGCAAAACCATTCCCGCCCAAAAAGCGGGCAGCGAGTAAGTGATAATCCCAAACAAACGGCCGACAGCATCGAAAATAGTGTTGGGGCGGGATGCTGCCAGGGAACCGATACTGATGCCGACAATTAAAGCTATGGCCATGCTACAAACTGCTAATTCCACTGTAGCGGGGAAATAGTCTCCGATAATTTGCCACACGGTTTGTCCGCGAGTAGTGATGGAGGTTCCCAAGTCCAGACTGAATAAGTCTTTCATGTACTTAAAATATTGCTCCCACAGGGGTGCGTCGAGGCCGAGTTGGGTTCGCATTGCTGCTTTGGTGGCTGCCGGAGCTCGCGAACCGAGAATGGCATCTATGGGGTCGCCTGGAGTGGCCCGCAGCAACAAAAATACTGCTGTGGTGATTGTCCACAACATTAGCGGTGCGAGAAGCAAGCGGAGAAAAATATAAGATTGCAGGGCTTTGGAACGAGACATAATATTTGGGAATTGCCAATTGCGAAGTCATTAATCATTAGCCAGATGTTGAAGGCATCAGGCAGATGGAAGGTAGAAGCTGAAAGAAAGAAACAGATATTTTATATCTGCGACTTCCGTGCCGCGAATCAGGGGAATTGAGAATTGCGAATAGACAGTTAATTTGATTTTTGCGAAAAAGCCGATCGACTTTTTCGCAATTCCCGATTTTCCTATTCGCCCAGCAGCGATTCAAATGCAGCTTGCAAAGACTTGATATCGCCTACTCTCGCTACTAACAAGTTTTCGCTGCCTGCATCCTGCAGCCTGTGCTTCCAATACTGGATGCTATCCGAGTTGTTCATCCAGAAACTAATCACGGTGTCTACAACTCGATCGACATCCCAGCCGCGATCGGGAGAAACTGTCTCCACGGATGCCACAAACGCATCGAGAGTACACTTCCGGTTTGCCAAGTATTCTACACCCGACGGCTGCTGTTGTTGCAGCAATTCCTGCTGCTGGTTAAAAAATGTTAAAGTTGGAGATACGCCCAGGATTTCAAATGTATAGTTCATGTCATCCTCCAGAAGTATTATTTTGCCAAAAGATCGATCGTCCCAAAAAGCCAAAAACGCTTTACTTTGCTGCCCTTGATGAAATGCAGATGCTTCAATTATCCTCTTTGTAGTCAGTAGATCGGAATGTTGGCCGCTTATCTTATTAATAGCAAATTATTTAATACCCGATTGTCAAATAATTTACATTTGTCCTGCCACAGTAGAAAAATTTTAAATCTAATTTTTATTAAGCAGCCGTAAAGGAGACCCTCCGCACCCGGAGAAAGCGATCCCATTTTAGATGAAAAATTTTAGATTAAAGAATTAAATAATTGGGAAGGACTGAAGACAACCAGGGTGTGGAGCACGGGCCTAAAGTTGCTTCTTTTACTGGGTGTGACGTTTTGACCGCGAGTCCGCAGAGCGATCGGCACATTCAGGCAAGTAGTGGCATCATTAATATTACAAGTTTTTACAGTAGCGGCGAAAACCTCAGCCAATTTTTGAGCGGCCGGTCACCGCACTTCACTCTTGCTGTACAACTTTGTAACTTATATCAAGGGCATCTTTTAAACGATAAACGATACGCAAACTCGGTAGGTGTCAGAATATTGATGTTATTGAAAAATCTGAGCAGTTGTGTGATGAAAAGCTCGCCCAAGATGTCACTGAGCCTAGTTTTGTTGATACCGCTGGTGGTGCAAATCTCCGTAGCAGTCGGCGTGACTGGATGGCTGTCGTTTCGCAACGGCCAGAAAGCCGTCAATGACCTTGCTACTAGGTTAAGTTTGGAAGTTGCAGCGAGGACTAAAGAAAATTTCCGCAGTTTTGGGGATGTGTCTCATTTATTCCTGCAAATGAATACTGCTGCGATCGCCTCTGGAAACTTAGACCCGGAAGACTTCCCCAATTTAGAGCGCTATTTGTGGAATCAGACCAAGCTGAGCGATCGAACTACAACCATCTACTACGGCGACGAACAGGGCAAATTCCTCTTGCTCAAGCGAGAAGCAGAAAGCTTAGTATACATCAGAGACGAATCAACCGCTCCAAACCGCCAAATTTATCGCCTCGACAGCCAAGGAAATCGCACTGAGCTAATCAAAACCGTCGCTTATGACCCCCGTACTAGACCGTGGTACAAAGCTGCCAAACAGTCAGGAAAAGCCTCTTGGTCTCCTATCTACGTTTTCGCAGCCCCGCCAGTTCTGGGGATTACGCCGGTGATGCCCATCTACAACCAAACGGGTAGCCTGCAGGGGGTACTGGCAATTGACCTGACTCTTTCTCAAATCAGCGATTTTCTCAAAAGCATCAAAGTTAGCCCGTCGGGACAAGTTTTTGCGATCGAACGCAGCGGAGAAATAGTCGCCAGTTCCACAGACGAACTGCCCTTTGTGACTGGTCAAGACGGACAAAAACGGCTGTTAGCGACACAGAGCAAAAATTTGCTAATTCGATCGGCGTCCACATACTTGCAAAAACGATTTGGCAGTTTTGAACAAATTGACAGCCAAGGACAGTTTACCTTCGATATTGACGGCAAACGTCAATTCATTACGGTTGCTCCCCTGCAAGACGGCCGCGGTCTTGATTGGCTGATTGTAGTCGCTATCCCAGAAGCAGACTTCATGGGGCAAATTAACGCCAACACTCGCACAACTATCTTATTGTGCTTTTTTGCCTTCATACTGGCGATCGGACTCGGAATTTTTACCACTCGCTGGGTTGTCAAACCGATTACCCGATTGCTGGAAGCTTCCAAAGCTTTAAGAAAAATGTCTGAGTCATCCGACTTCACCTCCGCAGAATTAAACGGCGAAGTCGAAGTCCAAGGCGTCAAAGAACTCGGCCTCCTAGCTCAATCTTTTAATGAAATGGCCCGACAATTGCGATCGTCTTTTGTTGCCCTAGAACAAACCAACTCTAGTTTAGAACAGCGAGTAGCAGAGCGGACGGCAGAACTCGAAGCCGCCGAAGCAGAATTGCGGGCTTTGTTTGCAGCCATGAACGAATTAATTCTAGTTTTGGACGCCAGCGGTCGCTATTTAAAAATCGCACCCACCAATCTTTCCCTACTCTACAAACCAGCCGAAGAATTAGTTGGCAAAAAAGTCGGAGAGGTGTTTCCGCAAGCTACAGCAGACAATTTTCTCAACCACATCCGAGCAGCTTTAGATACTAAGCAAACTGTCAGCATCGAGTACGATTTAACTATTGACGACCGCGAAGTTTGTTTTGCCGCCAGCATTTCGCCGCTTTCAGAAGAATCCGTCATTTTGGTAGCCCGCGACATTACCGAAGAGAAGCGAGCGGAATCCGGGCGGCGCCAAAGGCAAAAACAATTGCTCACACAAAATACGGTTTTGGTAGAATTGGCAAGAAATAAAGCGCTGTATCGAGGCGATTTGCAAGTAGCTTTGAGGCAAATCACCGAAGCAGCAGCTCATACCCTACAGACAGAAAAAGTCGGCGCGTGGCTGTATGATGAGACTCGATCGAAATTGCAATGTCTCGACCAATTTCACCGCAGCAGCGAACAGCATGAAGCAGGGGCAGAACTCGCAGCAGCAGACTATCCAGCTTATTTTAAAGCTTTGGAAGAACACCGGACGATCGCAGCCGACGATGCTTTCTCAGATATTAGAACCAGAGAATTTGTGGCATCTTACTTTGGACTCACCGGCATCAAATCAATCCTAGGTGCGCCGATTCGACTTGGCGGACAAACAGTCGGAGTTATCTCTATCGAACAAGTGGGAACTCATCGCAACTGGACATTAGAAGAACAAAATTTTGCAGCTTCTCTGGCAGATTTAGTGTCCCTAGCCATAGAAGCTAGCGAGCGCGAGCGCACACAAATCGCTCTGCGTCAAGCAGAACAAAAATACCGCAGTATCTTTGAAAATGCCGTCGAAGGCATTTTTCAAAGAACCCCCGAAGGCCACTTCTTGAGTGTAAATCCAGCTTTAGCCCGCATCTACGGCTACGCCACTCCCGAAGAATTGATATCAAACCTCACAAACATCAGACAGCAAGCTTACGTCGATCCTCAGCGGCGCGACAAGTTTATGCAGGTGATGGAAGAATTCGGAGAAATTTCGGGGTTTGAGTCAGAAGTTTATCGCGCTGACGGCAGCGTAATTTGGATTTCCGAAAGCGCGCGTGCAGTGTGCGACGCCGACGGCGAGGTACTCTACTATGAAGGCAGCGTTGAGGATATTAGCGATCGAAAAGTCTTTGAATCCGCCTTGCAACTCGCCGCAGAAGCAGCCGAAGCCGCTTCCACCGCAAAAAGCGCATTTTTGGCAAACATGAGCCACGAACTGCGAACACCTCTGAATGCGATCATCGGCTACAGCGAAATGCTCCAAGAAGAAACCGAAGAATTGGGCTACAATGAACTCACCCCAGATTTAGACAAAATCCGCACTTCCGGCAGACACTTGCTGTCACTAATTAACGACATTCTCGACATTTCTAAAATCGAAGCCGGCCGCATGGATCTTTACTTAGAAACCTTCGACATCGCCGCCTTGATTGAAGAAGTAGCATCTACCGCCGCGCCGCTAATTGAGAAAAACGGCAACACTCTAAACTTGGCTCGAATTACGAATATCGGCACTATGCACGGTGACATTACCAAAGTGCAGCAGATTTTATTAAATTTGCTGAGCAATGCCGCCAAATTCACTCAAAACGGTACAATTACCCTCACCGCCACCCGAGAAAAAATCGCGGGCGACAGCAGCGAAGCCAGACAAGAAAACAGTTCTGAACCTGTGGCGAATTCTCAATCATCAATTGCTAGTAAAGAATTTTTAGTTTTTAATTGTACAGATACAGGAATTGGGATGAATCCGGATCAGTTGCAGCACATTTTCCAACCCTTTACCCAAGCAGATGCTTCTACCACGCGCAAGTACGGCGGCACCGGTTTGGGACTAGCAATCAGCCAGCGTTTTTGCCTAATGATGGGCGGCAATATTTCAGTAACAAGTCAGGAAGGTGTTGGTTCTACTTTTACGATCCGCTTACCTGTTAACAATTAAAAGTAGGGTGCGTAACTCGTTCCCAGGCTGTGCCTGGGAACGAGAAATTACTAAGTCGCAACTACCTTTGAATGCTTCTCGGATCGAGAGCATCGCGCAACCCATCCCCCAATAAATTAAATGCCAAAACAGTCAAAATAATCAGTATTGCCGGAGGCCAAACCAACCAAGGTTGCAACACTAAAATGGAAGCATTAGTAGACAGGGATAGCAAATTTCCCCAAGAAGGATCTGGCTGTTGAATTCCCAACCCAATTAAACTCAAAACCGACTCCGCCACAATAAAACCAGGAACCGACAAAGTGGCAGAAATAATTACGTAAGTTGCCGTTTGTGGCAACACGTGGCGGACAATAATATAAATTGGATTAGCGCCCATTGCCCGCGCCGCTTGCACGAATTCTAGCTGTTTAATTGACAGTACCTGGCCGCGAATTACCCGCGCTAAACTCGCCCAACTAATAAATGAAGTAATCAGCACAATCAATATAAATCGCTGAGCGCTTGTCAATCCCGGAGGCAGCACTGCTGCTAGCGCTACTAATAAATAAAGACCGGGAATCGTCATCAATACTTCGGCGAAACGCATTAAGATACTGTCAATCCAACTGCCGAAATAACCCGAGATTCCTCCGATTAACAATCCCAAGGGAAAAGAAATTGCTATTCCTACTAAACCGATGCTGAGGCTAATTCTGCTGCCCTGTACTAAGCGACTGAATTGATCGCGAGCTTGTTCGTCCGTTCCTAAAATGTTAATTTGGCCTTCTCCTGTAGTACCAAACAAGTGCCTGTCTAATGGCAAAACTCCTAAAAACTTATAGGGAGAACCTTTGACAAACAAACCTACACCAGAGGGTTTTTGCCAGTCTACAATTACCTCGCGATCGCCCGTATTCGCATCCACCGGGCCCTGAGTAGTCGGATAAACGTGGGGTCCGATAAATCGCCCGTCTTTGGTGCTTAAATAAATCTGGGTCGGCGGCAGCAATGAACCGTTTAATTGAGAGTCGTAGGGGTCGTAAGGTGCCACAAATTCGGCAAACAGTGCGACTGTATAAAAAATTAACAGCAGCACTGCTCCCAACCGAGCTAGAGGATTTTTTCTAAGATTTTGCCACCAATTCATAAGTTTTTAGGTTTGAGATTTTAAGTTGGTTAGTAATAAAGACTAAAGTTCTTAGTAAAGACTTTAGCCTTTTCTTAATGGACTCAGCAGCCAAAAGTTAATTTCTGACTTAGACAAGTTTTACGGATTGAATTACTTTTTACAAAAATTAGACTATTTTTGTTCATCTGAAACCAAAATTATTCTACTTTCATCTTCGGATATTTTACCCAATTCCTCGCCGCTAAAAGGATTGTAGAAAAACGAGCCTGTTTGCGGTGGCAATTTGGGATTGAGTACAATTTCTACTATACTTTTTACTACCCCTGTGAGCGGAATTGCCAGGATAACTCCTAACAACCCTCCCACTCTACCTCCTAACAGCAAAGCTGTGAAAATAATTACCGGGCTCAATCCGGTGAGATTGCCCATGATTCGGGGCGCTACTAAATTATCCTTGATTTGCTGGAGACCGATCGCCACTACCAAGACTTGCAGCGCCAGCCACCAATCAATAAACGCTACAATTATACTAACAGTGCCAATCCCCAGCGTTGCTCCGATGAACGGAATTATTTCCGTCAATCCTATAAAGACGGCAAACAAGAGAAAAAACGGAACTTGCAGCCACCAAAAAGCCAGAGTTAGCGAGATTGCCATAAATAGTCCCAGCAATAACTGTCCCGACACAAATCGCTGGAGGTTTCGCTCCAAAGTCTCTGTTAAAACATAGCGAATGTCTGGGGAAAAAATGCTGGTCAAACCCTGCCACACTCTTTTCCCGTCTAGGAGCATATAAAAGGAAATCACCACAATAAAAATTAAGTCCAAAAACCAGTTAAAAGTACCTACAACTAAGCCTAAACCCGTACCGGCGATCGCCTGTACTTGTCCCTGGACTCTAGCTGACAGTTGCTGCTCCAATATTTGCACGTCAAACGGTAGATTGCGCTCGGCACTCCAGGCTTGAAATTCACCTAGCTGCAGCCGCCCCGACTCCAGCAATTCCGGGAACCTCACCCCCAACTGCCTCGCTTGGCTGAACACCGGCGGCACAATAGTTAAACCGATTACTACTACTATCACACCCGCAGTTAAATAAACCAGCCCCGCAGCTACTCCCCGAGGCAAAAATACTTGCAGTCTTTTTACGGCATAATTTAATAAAAATGCAATGAGTCCCGCTGTTACTAAAATGCTGACGAGTTCCCCAACATAACTGACAGCAGTCAGGGTAAACCATCCCGTCACTAGCACGAGCAGCCAAGTAATTAGAAACTGTTGGAGGGGAGAAAAGAGACTATTCATTTTGATTTTTTTTAAATAAACTGGCACAACTTTTTTAGCCGATGTGCCGTATTCTACAATAAACACATTAGAGTATAGATTAGCAATAATCAGTTCAAGATTAGACTGAATTCTCTCAGCATTAATCGTTAGGTGATGGCAAAACCGCTTCGGGACAGACAATGCGAGTCCGATCGACCCCACGCTGCAAAATCACCCTAATATTCAGTATGCCCGGGAGCCCGATCGAATTAAATGTCGATCGTACAAAGGCTCAATTCGCCATTGTAAGGTGAAATGGCGCTACACTCACCCAAAAGGAGGACGCGCAACTGCTCAGGCCCTTCGTTAAAATGAATCAGATATAAAAACCGCAATCTTTCTTTACAATAAAAAAACCACAGGCTAATAGCGGCGAGAGGAATTACCGTGACCAATCAAGTTTTTTCAGAAGCGGAAGAAAAGAAACCCATTCCCCCCGTGCAGAGCGGACGCGACAACAACGAAGCAGTGGACATACCTGAAAGTGGAATCTCAGACCGCTCTCGCTGGCAATTTTCTCCTGAGGAAGATGAACGAGAAGTTGCCCTAGAACCTCCAGAAATGGAGGGGGAAGAATCTGAAGTTTTGGAACCAGAAGAGCCAGAAGCTTCGCCCCGCAAAGAACTCAGGTGGCCTACCATGTTGGCGGGCGCAGGCATTGGCGTGGCTGCAACGCTGCTAGCAGTACAGTTGACTGGTGGGGGCAAGCAGAGCGCGCGTCCCGCAGCTCCAATTCCACCGGCAAATCAGCAGGCTACGGCTCAGACTGTGACAGTGGCGCCTGTGGAATCTGCCGAGGTGGGTGAAACTCTGGAAGCGACGGGCACCGTGGTGGCCTACGACTTGCTGCCGGTGCTGCCGCAGGCTAACGGTTTGCAAATCAAGCAGGTGTTGGTGGCCGAGGGAGATGCGGTAGAAAAAGGTCAGACGATGGCGGTTTTGGACGATTCGGTGCTGCGATCGCAAATTGCCGAAGCGCTTGCTGGAGTACAATCGGCTAATTCTACGGTAGAACAAGCCGAAGCTCAGGTGCAGCAAGCTCAGTCAGCCCAACAAGAAGCCCAAGCCGGCGTCGCTCAAGCTCAAGCTGGCGTTGAAAAAGCCATCGCTGACGCAGCGCAAGCCCAAACAGGCGTCGGCCAGGCCAGGGCCGGTGTGGAGCAAGCTAAAGCCGGTGTCACTCAAGCTAGAGCGGGAATTGCTTCCGCCCAGGCTAAATTAGCTCAAGCTCAAAGAGAAGTAAATCGCAGCCAAAATTTGGCGACTCAGGGAGTAATTAGCCAGCAAGATTTAGAACAGCGCAAGACGGAGCGAGACACGGCCGTTCAAGACTTGAACAAAACTAAAGCTGACTTGAATACAGCTTTGGAAGAACAGAATAAAGCAGCGGAAGAAGTGCGATCGGCTATTGCTAAAGTAGCTACTGCTGAAGCTAATATCAGTACGGCTAGAGCGGCCCTCAGCAGCGCTCGCGCTAAAGTGAATACGGCCGGAGCGAGTGTCAGCAGTGCCAGAGCAAATGTCGGAAATAACGCAGCAACTGTCCGCAGCAATGATGCGCGAGTCCAACAGTTACAAACTCAACTAGAACAAACTATAGTGCGAGCACCTGATAGCGGCACTGTGGCTGAAAGAATTGGTCGAGTTGGGGATGTTTCTTCGGGGAGTCAAAAACTCTTTTCAATTATTCGGGGAAACAAGCTGGAACTACAATTGAAAGTGCCGGAAACTCAGGTTGCGCAAGTGCGACCGGGAACAGCGGTGCAGATTACTTCTGACTCTGACAAGCGGATTAAGTTGTCAGGAACTGTGCGAGATATTTCGCCGCTAGTTGACCCGCAAAATCGGCAAGCTACGGTGAAGATTGATTTGCCGGCAAGCGCGTTTTTGCGATCGGGAATGTTTTTGCGCGCATCCCTTTCGACGGCAACGGCTCAAGGTTTGAAAGTCCCCGCTAAAGCTATTTTGCCGCAATCTGACGGCAGTTCTATTGTTTACAAACTTGTCGGCGAGGACAAGGTACAGGCTCAACCAGTGGAAGTTGGGGAAATTTCCGGGGGTGCTGTAGGCGATTTGACTGCTGCTAAGGTGGAGGTTAAAAAGGGTTTGAAGGCGGGCGATCGGGTGGTTATTGCTGGGGCTGGTTATCTGAAGGATGGCGATCGGGTTAAGGTTGTTAAATAGTTATTGGTTATGGGTTATTGTTAGATTTTTTTGTTTTTTTTACCGCAGATGAAAGCAGATAAACGCCGACGAACGCAGATAACCAATCCCTAATACTTCGACTAAGCTCAGTACGAGTTCCCAATTCTAAATTATGTCTTTCAACATTTCGGCTTGGTCGATCAAACAGCCAGTACCCACGATTGTTTTATTCTTAGTTCTGACAATCGGGGGTTTACTATCATTTCCGCTTTTAGGCATTGATGATTCACCGAATATTGATGTGCCTTCAGTTTCGATATCCGTCAGCCAACCGGGGGCAGATCCAGCAGAACTTGAATCTCAAGTCACGAAAAAAGTAGAAGATGCTGTTGCTGGTTTGGGCAATATAGACCACATTATCTCTACAGTTAATGATGGTTCTTCTAATACAACAGTTAACTTTTTATTGGGAACAAATAGCGATCGCGCTACCAACGATGTCCGCAACGCGATCGCCCAAATCCGCCAAAGCTTGCCCCAAGACATTAATGACCCCGTTGTCAAGCGAGTCGAATTTGCCGGCAGTTCAATTATGTCTTACGCGGTTGTTTCCGATCGCCAAACCGTAGAACAGTTAAGCGAATTAATCGACCAAAACATCAGCCGCGTCCTCCTCTCCGTCAAAGGTGTCGCTCAAGTGCAGCGAATCGGAGGCAGAGACAGGGATATTCGAGTCGATTTAAACCCCGAACAACTGCAAAGTCTCGGCATTACAGCTACTCAAGTTAACGACCAAATTCGCAATTTTAACATCAATTTACCGGGCGGCAGAACAGAAATTGGCAATTCCGAGCAAACAGTCCGCACCCTCGGCAGTGCCAAAACAATCGAACAGTTGAAAACTTATCAAATTACCTTGCCTAAAGGCGGTTTTGTGCCGCTTTCCACTTTGGGAGAAGTTGGGGAAGGCTATGCAGAAGCGCGTCAGGCGGCACGGCTCAATAACAAACCTGTAGTGGCTTTTTCCATCCTCCGCAGTACCGGCAGCACTCTGGTAACAGTAGAAGAAGCGGTGCGGGAAACTGTTAAAAAACTGGAAAAAACTTTGCCGCCTGATGTCAAGCTGGAACTTATTTATACTTTAGCCGACCACATTCGAGATTCTTATGAAGCTTCTGTAGATGCTTTAATTTTGGGAGCGGCTTTAGCGGTAATAACTATTTTAATCTTTTTGCGCGATTGGCGCGCAACTTTAATTGCTTCTGTTGCCTTACCGCTGTCGGCAATTCCTACTTTTGCTGTGCTCCGGCTGTTGGGCTACACCCTCAACAGTATGACTTTGTTGGCGCTGTCGCTGGTGGTGGGAATATTAGTAGATGATGCGATCGTCGAAATTGAGAATATTGAACGGCACGTCGGCATGGGGAAAACTCCCTATCAAGCTTCTTTGGATGCTTCGGCTGAAATTGGTTTGGCTGTTGTTGCTACTACGATGACGATTGTTGCGGTATTTGCGCCGGTGGCTTTTATGCCGGGAATTCCCGGTCAGTTTTTTCGGCCTTTTGGGGTGACGGTTTCGGCGTCGGTGTTATTTTCGCTGTTAGTAGCCCGAACCGTTACTCCGATGATGGCGGCTTATTTGTTTAAGGATAAAGGACACCATCAGGAACTCAAAAAAGACCAACTTTCTTATCAGTACCGCAGGCTTTTGACTTGGGCGCTGAAGCATCGGGCGATCGTCTTAATTTTAGGTGTAGCTTTGTTTTTCGGCAGCGTTCAATTAATACCTTACATTCCGACTGGGTTTATCGATCGCGATGATACCGGACTTTCGACTGTCTCTATTGAATTGCCTCCGGGCTCGACTTTACAGCAGACAGATTCAGCAGTGCAGCAAGCAACTCAATTATTGCTCGCTCATCCAGCCGTAGATAGCGTTTTGGAGACTGAAGGCGCTCCGACAGTTTCCGGGGGTGCGGGAGGCGGCGGCGGGGGCGCTAGCGGGGTGAATACAGCCAGTCTTTACGTGAAATTGAAACCCGCCGACAAGCGGATCGGACAACAGCGATTTGAAGAGGAAATGCGACCGAAACTTCGCGATGTTCCCGGAGTGCGGCTGAGTTTTGCTCAAGGGCGTGTCGGCGGTAGGAAGCAAATGTCGATCGTCCTAAAAAGCGAAAATGCCGAAGCTTTAACTAACACTGCTGAAGCCCTCACGCAACAAATGAGGCAAGTTCCGGGACTGATTGAGGTACAGTCTAGCGCGAGTTTGGTGAAGCCAGAAATTTTGGTTAAACCTGACCCGAATCGGGCGGCGGATCAGGGTGTATCGGTGCAGCAAATTGCTCGAACTGCATCTCTGGCAACGATTGGAGATATTGACTCGAATCTTGCTAAATTTGATTTGCCTGACAGACAAATTCCGATTCATGTAATGTTGGCGCCGCAGTTTCGCAGCGATATCGAAACGATTAAGAATCTGCAAGTACCGGCGAAAAATAATACTTTGGTGCCGTTGAGGGCCGTGGCGGATATTGCTTTGGGCAGCGGGCCTTCTCAGATCGATCGCTACGACAGAGCCCGTCAAGTATCTGTAGAGGGGAATTTGTTGCAGGGTACGACTTTGGGAGAAGCTTCGGTGGCGGTGAAGAAACTGCCTGCAATGAACCCTTTGCCCCCGGGCGTGGAACAGGAATCTTCGGGTGATGCGAAGGTGATGCAGGATGTGTTCAGCGGTTTTGCGGGGGCTCTGGGAACGGCGGTACTGTTTATTTATGCTGTGTTGGTGCTGCTGTTTGCCAATTTCCTGCATCCGGTGACAATTATGGCCGCCTTGCCTTTGTCTCTGGGTGGCGCGCTGCTGGGACTGCTGGTGGGACAAAAGTCTCTCGGGCTGTACGCTTTGATTGGCGTGGTTTTGCTGATGGGAATTGTGACGAAAAATTCGATTTTGCTGGTGGATTACGCGATTATGAATCAGCAGGAAGGCAAGCCGATGTACGAGGCGACGCTGGATTCGGGGGTGGCGCGGTTGCGGCCGATTTTGATGACCACGATCGCGATGATCGCTGGGATGGTGCCAATTGCTCTGGGAATTGGCGCTGGTTCGCAAACTCGCAGCCCGATGGCGATGGCGGTAATTGGCGGTTTGATGACTTCTACGCTGCTGACTCTGGTGGTGATTCCGGTGGTTTTTACTTACATGGACGGTTTGCAAATCTGGATTTTTAATCTGATGCGGGGGAAGAAAAGGGGGCAAGGGCGATCGAAGGCAACATAGAAAGCCAAAATGGTAGAGTCAAAATTGGAAAATAGCGATCGGCTGCCGCCCAATATTGACAGTCAAAATGTTATACTCAAAATCAGAAAATAGTTGTACAATGTTTTTCTAGTCGTTTTTTACCGCGACGCCTCCAAGGCAAAAGAAAGTCAAAACAGGTAAAAAACACTAAGCGCGGGCGTAATTCAGTGGTAGAATGTCAGCTTCCCATGCTGAACGTCGTGGGTTCGAGTCCCACCGTCCGCTTTGAATGAATTTTCATAGAAGTATGAAAATTAATTAGTGCTATCAATTCAATCTATGGCTTATTTCTTAACCGCTGCTTTATATAAGTTCCTTGAACTACCTGATTTTGCTGAGCTGAAAGCACCGCTACTCGATTGTTGCAACAACAACAACGTCAAAGGCACTATCTTGCTGGCAGAAGAAGGCATCAATGGCACGATTGCCGGTTCGTCCGAGGGCGTACACGCAGTGCTGGCATTCTTGCGCAGTGACCCGCGTTTTGCGGATCTGGTGCACAAGGAATCTTTCTCGGAAAAAGCACCTTTTTACCGCCTGAAAATACGATTGAAGCGCGAAATCGTCACGATGGGAGTACCGGACATTAATCCCCGCCTCATGGCTGGCAAATATGTTAAGCCTGATGAGTGGAATAAGCTGCTTGACGATCCCGATGTTGTCGTGGTTGATGTGCGTAACGACTTCGAGGTATCTATGGGTACTTTTGAAGGCGCTCTTAATCCCAAAACAAAAAGCTTTTCTGAGTTACCTGAATGGGTGCTGCGGGAAACTGCTTTACGCAATAAACCCAAGGTGGCAATGTTTTGCACGGGTGGTATTCGCTGCGAGAAATCTACTGCTTTTTTGCGCAGTCAAGGTTTTGATGAAGTCTATCATCTCGAAGGCGGAATTTTAAAATATTTGGAAACGGTGCCGGAAGCAGAAAGTCGTTGGGAAGGTGAATGTTTTGTCTTTGATGAACGGGTTTCTGTTGGTCAGGGGTTAAAGTCGGGTAACTATGAACTTTGTCGCGGTTGTCGTCACCCGATTAGTCAGGAAGATAAGTCTTCTGAATTATTTGTACTTGGTGTGAGTTGTCCTCATTGTCATGACTCAAAAACTGAAACCAAAAAACAAGCCTTATCTGAACGTCAACGTCAGATTGAGCTTGCTAAGCGTCGCAACCAAGTACATATAGGCGCGCGCTACGATGCGAAGGAAAAAGTAGATGAGGCCTGCGACTAATAGTATTAAAACTAAGCTCAAAGAAACCCCGTTTTGACGAAAAATCTTGTTTGGCGACGAGAAATATAGAAAGAAATCGGGTTTCTGACTCGTATAGTATTGGCACTAAGCTAAAAGAAACCCCGTTTCGACGAAAAATCTTGTTTGGCGACGAGAAATATACCAAGAAACCGGGTTTGGGACCCGAAAAACCCGATCGTGCGATCGACTAATTATATGTCAGCAACATATCCGATTTTGTATTCCTTTCGCCGCTGTCCCTATGCTATGCGCGTGCGATTGGCCTTGATGGTTAGCAATCGGGTGTGTGAGTTGCGGGAAGTTGTTTTGCGAGACAAACCACAAGAGATGTTGGAGGTATCGGCAAAAGGTACGGTACCAATATTGATTGATGTTGACGGGCGCGTACTCGATCAAAGTATCGATATCATGTTGTGGGCATTGAGACAACACGATCCTGAAAAATGGTTGATGCCACAGCAAGGTTCTGTTACAGAAATGCTGGAACTAATCGCTCTATTTGATGATAGGTTTAAATATCATCTTGACCGTTATAAGTACCCCGATCGTTATGCAGATGTTGATGCTCAAGTACATCGCTATGAAGGTTCTTTATTCCTGGACAAACTAAATGCAAAGTTAAGCGTCACTAAATATTTGTTTGGTAACAATGTAGCATTAGCTGATATGGCGATCGCACCTTTTGTTCGTCAATTCGCTCATACCGATCGAGCTTGGTTCAACGAACAGCCTTGGCCGCAGCTACAAGCTTGGTTAGCAGGGTTTACAGAGTCGGAAATTTATAGCAGTGTTATGCAGAAATATCCGAAATGGGAATCCGGTAATGCAGGCGTTATTTTTCCTTCCTCGTAATTACTTATTCTTATTCGCTGCCAGCATATTTATTAACTTCCCAAAATGTTATTTACCATGCTAAACTTATTGTTTTGAGAATACTAGATTTACTGTCATTTGACTAGAAAAGTGACGCAGGCAAAAATCGCCTTTTGCTAATTTTTTTAACGTGAAAGGATTTGCTGTATTCTAGTAAATGTTATCAGGCTAAAACTATGATTGATGTTGGTTCGTTAGTTCGATCGCCCAGAAACGATTTGGGAGTCGGAAAAGTTGTCGAGGTATCGCGTACTGATGCCGTAGTTGAATATTTTTGCTCAGTTAAAAACCGCATCCGCAAAACTGTGCTCTTAAGTCTACTGCAAGAAGCTAGACTTCAGCGCCAAACCCGCTGCTACCTCTGGAGTACAACTCAGGAAAGATGGATAATTGGGCGAGTTTATGACTGGGATGAAGATAAATTAGAGTACGAAATTGACCTGCCCGACAGCCAAAGTTTGCAAGCTGTCGAAACCGAACTTTACGTTCGCTGCAATATCCCGATCGCCGATCCGATCGACATTTTAGCAGTCAAAGGCCAAGAAACGCCGTATTTTCACGATCGCCGATTGGCATTCGTTCAATCTGCGATCGAACAGCGGGCCGTCAGCCGCGGCATGACTGGTTTAATTTCTGCTAACATAGACCTCTACCCGCACCAAGTTGAAGTCGTCCGGCGCGTCCTAGAAGACCCAATCGTGCGCTATTTATTGGCCGACGAACCAGGACTGGGAAAAACAGTAGAAGCCGGCACAATTCTCCGCCAATTTCTGCTAGATGAACCCAACGGACGCGCTGTGGTACTGGTTCCGAAATATTTGCTCGAACAGTGGCGGCAGGAGTTGGAAAATAAATTCTATTTGTCTCATTTTGCTGACCGAGTGCAGCTTGTTGCTGTTAGCGAAATCAATCAAATTAGCCGCAACGCTAACCTGGATTTTCTGATTGTTGATGAAGCGCATGATGTGGCGGCAATGGCAAATTCGAGCGATCGCGCTCAGCAGCAGTCCTTTGAACTTTGTCAGAAACTCGCTCACAAAAGCAAAAATTTATTGTTATTATCTGCAACGCCAGTTCTCGGCAGCGAGCAAGATTTTCTAACGATGCTGCACTTGCTCGATCCCACAACTTACCGTCAAGACGATCTGGAAAGCTTCAAAGAACAGGTGCAAAACCGTCAAGAAATCGGCCGCGCTTTGCTGGATTTCCGAGAAAATGCCAAGCCTGCTGTTGTGCAAACAAAACTCACTCAACTCCGCACTCTTTTTGCAAAAGATGATTATTTAATCGGATTAGCAACAGAGTTAGAAAGTTGTTTGAAAACTAAAGAAACCGCAGAACAGGCTCGCCTTGTCCGAACTATTCGCACTCACGTTAGCGATACCTACCGCCTGCATCGCCGCATCCTTCGCAACCGCCGCGATGCGGTTGAGGATGTGATTTTCGACCGAGATGCTGTCCCCAAAACCGAGTACGATCTGAATGATGAACAGTGGTCGGAAATTCAAACTGTACTCGATAAATGGCGCACACTCGCTCCCAAGTCGAGCGAATATCAGAGAATTTTTCTGCTGTTTTTCCGCGCTTCTGGTACTTGGCTGAGTGTTTTAGAACGGGTTGTCAAAGCTCGCTTGCAGAAAAAATCGACTCCAGAACTCGATCGCGAATTTGGACAAAACGACACGGCGATTTTGACCAAAACTGCGCTGTTTCCCGAAGAAAGGGAAATGCTGGAAACCTTGCTCAACACCCTGGAAAAGCCCCAGGAAGGGCTCGATCGACTGAGTTTGTTACGAATCGCCATTCTCCGATTTTTGGCAGTTGCTTTGAAGGTTCCGCGCGAGTATCACAGCAATCCTCGCGATTTGCTGTCGAGAATTCAACAGCAAATTAAACGACCGATTCCGGGCGAGCGTTTCCCGAAAATTGTGATTTTTACCAGTTTTACGGCAACTTGCAAAGAGATTGCAGAAAATTTAGCTAAAATCTTTGGTAAAAATGCGATCGCCAGCCATGACACGAGCAAATCGGCTGATGATGTTGAGGCTAGTCTCAAGCGGTTTAAGACTGAGCCGCATTGTTTTATCTTAGTGTGCGATCGATCGGCGGAAGTAGGGGTAAACCTGCAATTGACAGATTGGTTAATTCACTTCGATTTGCCGTGGTTTCCCAACCAGTTAGAACAAAGACTCGGCAGAGTCGATCGCATTGGCAGCAAAATGGGAGTGCAATTTTGTGTGTTTGCAGGCCCGGATTTGCCAGAGAGTCCCCACGAAGCTTGGTTTCAAGTTTTAAAAGATGGGTTTGATATCTTCAACAAATCTATTGCCAGCCTTCAGTTTTATGCTGAGGAAAAAATTCTCAAACTGGAAGAAAAGTTGTTTGCTGAGGGAGGCAAGGGCTTATCCAGCGAAATTGAAGCGATTAAAACTGAAATCGAACAAGAGAAAATCAAGATTGACGAACAGTACGTTCTCGATGAAATTGATACTCTTGATGACAGTGCATCTCAGTATTTTGAATCTCTCGACAACTGCGATGCTAAGCATAAAGAAATGCAGCGGGCGACTGAAGGTTGGTTGTGTCAAGCTCTTCACTTCAAACAAATCGAACATCCGAGTATATCGGGGCTGCTGCGCTATCAACCTACTCAAAAAACGTTGATTCCCTCGAACGATTTGAGAACCAGATTGATTCCTTATTGCCAGCAATATGGCAGTTACAATCGCCGTATTGCTTATCAGAATGCGGATGTCGCTCTTTACCGAATTGGTGAGGGATTGATCGATGCACTTGGCTCTTATATTCGCTGGGACGATCGGGGTCAAGCTTTTGCTATGTGGCGGCATGATGAAAGTTGGGATGCTGCGCCTGGGAAGGAGTGGTTCGGCTTCCAGTTTAATTATTCAATCCAGACTGACGTGCAGCCGGCCGAGCAAGTGTTGCAAGCACAAAACATCGAAAATTACAACTTGAAAGCTTTGCAGCGCCGCGCTGATGCTCTGTTTCTGCAAACTTTTGAAACTGTGTTTGTAGATGCTCGCAGCGAGCCGATGTCTCTGGTGGAGGATGCGGAACTTCTGGCGATTTTGCAGCGGGCTTATAAGGGGAAAGGCGGGCCGAATCGGGATTACAATTTGTCGAAAAATCGCACGTCGCTGATTGACAGTTTTGTCGATCCGCTAGAATGGGATGATTTTTGTCAAAAGGGACGGTTGGTATCGGAGGAATTGCTGCGCGGGCGATCGGCTTTTGTGGAAATGTGCGATCGATCTGCTGTCAGTGCTGCAATCCAACTCGAAAACCGGGTAAATCAATTGCAATTGCGCTTGAATCGACTTTCTAAATCCGAACAAGCTTTAGCATCGGTTTTGGCTGATGAAATCAGTACGGAAAGTTTGTTGAGTCAAGCGGTTTTAGCTGGAATTCGCCACCCGCACATGACTCTTGAGTCTGTGGGATTTATTGTGATTTCTGGGCGTGCTCCTGTAAAGTCGGAGGATGAAGGATAATTTGTTTGGAAGTTCGATCGCTCTTTTTGACCCGATTCAGAAGCACAGGCGAGAGGCCCGTGCCACGATCGACGGATATGGATAAAAGGGCGATCGCGCTGTAGACGGCGTTGCTGAATAACGGTAGGATTTCCGGCAGATCCCCGACTTCTGAATCAAATTCAGTCAGTGAAAATCCGAGTGGCAAGAAAGAAGTCGGGGATCTGGTTTGTGTTTTCATACTTCGGATCAGCAACGCCGAAAAAGTTCTGTTGCGGATATATGACACTTAATCAACCTCTAAATGCAGTTTGAGAGCAGCATTTACCAACTGCATGATTCCCTCACTCAAACTTCCTACTGCATCGCTGCTGATTCGCTGTTTAGAAATTGTCCGTACTTGCTGTGCTTGCACTTTAGAAGGTTTGGGCAAACCGCTATCCTCTGGATTTAGCAACACCTCGAAAGGGTAGACACGGGTTATATTAGAGGTAATTGGTAGAATTGTAACTGTATTGGCAGCACGGTTATTAGCGTCATTGCTCACCACCAATACGGGACGGCGTTTATCTATCTCAGAACCAACCGTAGGACTGAGATTAGCGTAGTAAATTTCACCACGTTTCATCTGTCAATCCATCGGCAACTGTTACATCCCAAGCGGAGTCTACTTCACTAGATGCTTGTCGGTAAGCAGATTCTAATTCTTGATTTCGCAGCAATTCCAAAGCTACTTCAATTACTTGGGAGGGCGATTTGCATCCTTTAGCAATTTTGTAAGTTTCAATAAACTGTAGTAGCGATTGTGATAAGGAAATTGATATTTTTTCAGCTTGCATTATCTTAGCAATTGGTAATTACAAAGATTTTTACTCAATTATATCACAAGCAGTAAACTAGAGTAAATTTTACTATTTACATCCCCATCGCCCTTTTTGTGGAAAGATGGATGAAAGGGATGTCGCACTTACGGGCTAAACCTCTTCAAAAATTGCGCCTCGCTGCTGTAGATTCACCTGCATCTCCTCATCGATTCCTGAATTGTTCCCGAATCTGGCTGCCTCGACATTCGCACCGCTGAAATTAGTATTTGTTAAGTTCACTTCCAGCAGATTTGCGCCGCTCAAATTGGCACCGCTGAGGTTAGCTAAAGCCAGACTTGCTTTGTGCAAATCTGCGCCGCTTAAATCAGCATTTCCTAAGAAAGCGCCGCTCAAATCTGCACCGCCGAATTTGGCATTTTGCAGGTTGGCGTCGCTGAAATCGGCATCGCTTAAGTTTGCACCCCGGAAATTTGCCCGATCGAGATTTGCGCTGCTAAAATCCACTCCACTTAAAGTCGTTCCGCGCAAGCTGCTACCCGCGAAATCCAGTGCTGGATTGAGATTGGCAAAAATTGCCAACTCCACAAAGTTGTCTGTTTCAGCGGAGATAACGCGATCGACCATTTCCTGCAATTCCGATTCAGCTTCCGGGACAATTTCCACTTCGCGCGGTTCAACCGGAGGCAAATTGTAGGAAAATAGCGCCCAACTGATAGCTGGCTGGAGTTTATTTGCTTGCAAATATACAGTCAGGATTCTTTCTAAAACAGAATGTTGATTTGGCGTGATATCGTGCGGCCATAAACCCTCCGCATCTGTGAGATAAATATCTTCTTTAGCCACTTCAAAAGCCGCTGCCATCCGAAATTCTTTGGCAGCTACTTCTCCTAGCTTAGCACTTTTTAGCAAACCTTTTAATACTGATTTGCCCTGTTCTACTGCAAAAATCCAAGCTGGCGTTGTATCATTGCTTATTGTGGAAACTTGACAAAATATAATCTCTGTTTCCTTGCTTTTTTGCGGATTCTCGCCGCCCTGAAGTCCCCGCTGATTTTCGCTCACTAAAACTTCTGCACTATTTTTTATCGGCAGGGTTTCTTCTATTGGCAAAAGCTTGAAAGAACCGACTAACTGACGCGATGCTACGGGAATTTCGCAATTTTCTAGATAAAGATTGAGCGTCCCGCCTTGCAGACCAAATTTGACGCGACCACCTAGCAGGGGTTCCCAATGCTCGTTAAAATTCAGGCTCAAGTGAATGTCGAACTGCTGGGTTTGGGCTGCAACCGATGGAACTGGAATTGCTTCTAATTGCATCCACAAGCAATCTGGGTATTTGTTGTGAGACTCTAGCGATCGCATATCGGTAGATGTGCTGGCTTTGCCAGACTGTGATGGAGATTTTGAGGAGTGCCTAATTTTTAATCTATCACACTACAGCATTTTTTTATCCATTGAAACTGGAAATTTTGTTTATCCGCCCTTCATGGGTTTTGCTGAATTTGGCTTTTTACCCAATTCCGAAATGCTTTCACTAATTCCAAATAGTCCATTGTTTCTGCTTGTTCCAAAAATCTGACAATCTCTAATATCGGTAAGCTGGGAAATGCTAAGCTACGATCGCACTCAACGTATTCTCCATTTTCTAATCTGTTGATTCTAAGTCGCGATCCATTATAAATCCAAACTTCCGGCACTCCCAGATCCGCATAAACCTGCAAGCTATTTTCCGAACGGCTGGTAATATCAATTTCCACCACTAAATCCGGCGGTGGATCTTGATTCATGTCGATTCTTTTTTTGCCTTTAATTGCACTAAGATTCTGGATGTAAAAACATTCATCCGGTTCTACACCGCTAAGTTCAGGACGCTTGAATGTGGTAGAACCACGGGGTGCAATGTTGAGTTCCAATTCTTCTGCTAGGGTTTCAACAAATCGACCCATTACTTTTTTGTAAAGTTCGTGTTCTGGGGAGGGTACCATAATTTCAAGATTGCCGCGATTATATGTCAGTCGAATTTGCCTATCGCCGATTTCGGCAAGCAAAGTTTCGTAGGTTTGCCAACTGATACCCGATAGGTGGACGATTTGTTCCGGCGGGGCGAGAGTTTGAGCGATCATCTGATTTTAGATTTTAGATTTTAGATTTTAGATTTTAGATTTCTCCCCCGAATAAATCCGGGGCCACAAACCAAATTCTTTTGGATGATAGTGCTAGTTTTATGCTTCGTGCGTAGGCGCAAGCCGGGGCGTAGCCATCGCATTTTTACATTATATCATCGAAAAAAGCTCGATCGCTCTTTAATTACTGAATAAAAATATGTGCGGTCGAGTCCGATTTTTTACTCACCAATCTGCGCCGGAAATACCGAAGACAAATCTAGAGACAACTCGGGAAAACCAGGAATTACTACCGTCTGATTTGGCAACACAACTCGTTGCAATTGATAACTATAACTCCCGTTTTGTTTCTGATAAGGTTCGCTGTACATTTCCAGTTGATTATCAACCAAATTCAATATCCAATAATTAGAAATCCCAGTCTCAGCATAGAGAGATAACTTGGTTGCGCGATCGTACTTCAACGTAGAATCCGAAACCTCAATTACCAACAAAATATCAGCAGGCTGCGGGTGAGAAGATAAATAACGATCGGCTCGATTGCGGGCAATAACAACATCAGGCTCTGGTTCGCTATCCTCAGACAAAATAATTGGCTCTTGTGCGCGCACGCGAGAGCGTCTTGCCAGTAAAATGATTAACTCCTCAACTAAAAGACTGTTACAAAAAGAGTGCAGCCTACCTTTCGCAGCCATAATGATAATTTCTCCGCGAATCAATTCAACTCGCTCATCGGGGGCGAAAAATCCCAGTTCTCCCAAACGGTGATATTCGGCGATCGAAAATCGTTTTGCAGTTACGGCAGTCATAGCTTTTGTTACCCTCTACAATTACCAACATTTCCAATGCTACTCAAAAATCCCACCCCGTGCGGTCAATTCAACCTTCACCGCTTCCGAAATTCCCAGACAACCAGAAAAGTTCGCATTTTTAACCACCACATTTTTTAAATCAGCGCGGCTCAAATCAGCCCCCTTTAAAATCGCCCCGCTCAAATCTACACCGCTCAAATCAGCATTTTTTAAATTAGCTTCAGTCAAATTTGCATCTACCAAAATAGCATTCGGTAAATAACCACTGCTCAAATTTGCGCCTGTTAAATTAGCACGGCTCAAATTAGCCCGGGGCAGCTTGGTTCGCAAATCAGCACCGCTTAAATTAGCGCTGCTGAGTTCAGCATCCCGCAAATTAGCATTGCACAAATTAGCATCAATTAAAATAGCAGCGCTCAGCAAAGCACCGCTGAGATCCGCCAAGGTCAAATCTGCGCCCTGGAAATTTGTTTCGCGCAAATCCGCACCGTTAAAATCAGCGTAGTGCAAGTCAAAACCGCTTAAATTAGCCCCGGCAAAATCCTCAACCAGATTCAAACCAACTGTTTCTGCAAGGTGTACAAAATTCTTATTTTTATCAGTAAAAAACAGTTCCCGGACGATCGCCAATTGCTGCTGCCGGTACTGGTTAGCCTTCTCGTAATCTGCTAAATACTTGTAACCGAGCTTCAAATTCTTGAGAGCATTGCGCTCACTGCGATCGTCCTTGCTGGCGCGCGCGATTGACAACTGCTGGTGATAACATTCGATCGCACCAGGCAAATCTCCATTAGCATCGCAAGCTAGCGCCAAATTGCCCAAAGTTTCCAGCTCAGAGCGCCCGTCGCCAGTTTCCCGCGCGATAGCCAAACGCTGTTGCTGGTAATCAATAGCACTAGAAAAATCCTCCAGAGCACAGCAAGCATTGCCCAGATTTCCCAAAGCATTCGCCTCACCCCGGCGATCGCCAATTTCCCGCGCTAACACCAAATGCTGCTGGTAGCAGTCGATCGCCTGAGCATAATTTCCCAGCGCTTCGTAAGCTACGCCCATATTTCCCAGCGCCGCACCCGATCGCCGCTTATCGTCCATTGAGCGATACAGCCCCAGCGCTTCCTGCCAAGAATCCAGCGCCGCCTCAAATTGGCGTGCCTGATATTGCGAAATCCCTTGCTTGATTAGCTCGCTAGCTTGTTCGCTCATACTGTCACAATTAGTTAATAACTAAAGTTGATATTAATCGACTCAAAGCGGTAATTGTTAATCGGTAATAGCTAATCGGTGGCCTCCTCTCCCGTCTCCCCTGACAGATGTAGGTTTTTTACTGCTAGGAGGAGTTAGGCGTTATCGGTAGAAAACTCCTCCTATTGAGTGTGAGCGCAGTAAACACTTTCCCTAGAAGGACGTAACCCATAGCAGAGAAGGTCGGCTGACTGGCGTTTCAGTCCTATTCAGTCCGTCTAATCAGATTAACGATCGCCCCAATCAGTTCATCCGGTTCAACGGGCTTGGCAATATGCCTTTGGAACCCAGCAGCAAGCGCTTGCTGCTGATTAACATCCCCCGCATAGGCAGTTAAGGCGATCGCGGGAATTTGCCCACCTTGCTCTGGTGGTAAAGCTCTCACTTGGCGCAGCAGCATATAGCCATCCGTATCTGGCATCCCAATATCGCTCAGCAGCACGTCTGGCTTAAATTCCATTAACGCCGCCAAAGCTTCGCCTGCTGAGTTGGCCCAGATGACGCTTGCCTGAGCCTGCTGCAACAGAAAAACCAGAAACTCCCTTGTATCGGTATCATCATCGACCACTAAAACTTGAACGCCTTCCAAAGTCAGGGATGCCTCAGAACATTGCTCCCGATCGTTGACGCCTGGCTCAATTGGCATCAGGGGCAGTCTGACGGTAAATGTGGCTCCTAACTCTTCACCAGGGCTGTCTGCCTGAACCGTTCCGCCATGTAGCTCAACTAGGTAACGAACGATCGCCAATCCTAATCCCAATCCCCCAAACTTCCGCGTCGTGGCACTATCGGCTTGGCGGAAGTAGTCAAAGACGTGTGGCAGAAACTCTTGAGGAATGCCCTTGCCGTTGTCGCTGATGGTGATTTGAGCTTGATTACCCACTTGCTCTAATCGCACCTCAACCCGACCGCCTGCGGGGGTAAATTTAACAGCATTGGAAAGCAGATTCCACACCACTTGCTGCAAGCGGGTTGGATCGCCTGACACAGCACCCACGTTGGAATCCAGGCTGACCTCTACCGCAATAGATTTGGCCCCGGCCGCCAGCCGCACTGTTTCGAGCGCCGTTGTTATAGTCGATGCCAAATTGATCGAAGTGGGATTCAGGCTGAGCTTCCCTTGCAAAATCCGGGAGACATCGAGCAAGTCTTCAATCAATTCCGATTGCAACTTGGCGTTCCGTTCAATCGTGGCGAGGGCTTGTGCCGTCTTCGCTTCGTCGAACTTGCGAACTTGTAGGAGCTTTGACCACCCCAAAATGGGATTGAGGGGCGATCGCAGCTCGTGGGACAATACAGCCAGAAACTCGTCTTTGATACGGTTGGCTTGGAGCAACTGCTCTGCTTGCTGCTGTAATGAAGTTGTCAGGTTGACCCGTTCCAGAGCGATCGCTACCTGATCGCAGGTTACTTGCAACAGGTCAATTTCTTCTGAAGTAAAGCAAGTCCGGGTCAGACTGCCGAACGAGAGCGTGCCCAATAACCGTCCCCGAGCAATCAGCGGTTGAGCGGCATAAGCGGTAATACCCATTGAGCGGATAATTTGAGCATGAGGATTAGTGGCAAGTTGCTCTCGATCGACAACAATTTGCCGCCTATCGCGGGCAACCAGTCCACAGATGTGTTGACCGAAGTCGATCCATTCCATCATTGCTGCCACTTCCTCAGAAATCCCACTAAAGTTGCTCAGATGCAGCTTTTGCCGATTGTCTTTCTCCTCAACTAAGAAGTTGTAGTAACAATGCAGGTCTAGCTGGGCTGAGAGCTTGCTAAACAAGGTGTTCATCAGCGCTAGGGGTTGTTCGGTGGCAAGCAAATCACTGGTCATTTCATACAGCAGGTGTAGCCGTTGGTTTGCCTGTCGCTGCGCGGTCTTGTCCTGCAAGATATTAACAAATCCTTGCGTGTTGCCCGTTTCATCCTGTAACGGCATCATTAAACCGCTCGCCCAAAAGCGGCTGCCGTCTTTCCGCAAATGCCAGCGTTCGTTCTCTACTTGTCCCTGGGTCAGAGCAATTTGCCTCTCCTTCTCTGCTCGTCCCTGTTCCTTGTCTTCGGGCGTGAACATGATGCTACCGTGGCAGCCGATCGCCTCTGCGTCTGTGTAGCCCAAAACCCTTTGGGCGCCAGAATTCCAAGTAGCAATCGTGCCATTGAGATCGAGAGTGAATATGGCGTAATCTTTTGCACTCTCAATCATCAGACGGAGGCGGGATTCACTGTGGCGCAATGCGACTTCTGCTTGGAAGCGATCGGTGATGTCAATACAGGAACCGATGTAGCCCAGGAAATCGCCTTCTAATGTAAACCGGGGGACTCCTGTGTCTAGAAACCAACGGTGGACTCCATCAAAGCGCCTGAGGCGATATTCCATCTGAAACTGTTGCCGAGCATCAAAGGCAGTGACATAAGTATCTAAGCAATGTTGGCAATCATCGGGATGGACTCCTTCTAACCAACCATTACCCATTTCTTGCTCCACCGTCCGTCCAGTAAAGTCTAGCCACGGCTGATTAAAGTAATTACAGAGTTTATCAGTTCCAGACATCCAGATCAGAACAGGAGCGGTATCTGCCATTTGCCGAAAGCGAACTTCACTATCGCGCAGTTCAACTTCTGCTTGTTTGCGATCGGTAATGTCAATGATAAATTCCACGCCCTCTGCTTCATTGAACTGCCTCGCAGCGAACAATGCCCACCAGCGCGAGCCGTCTTTGCGGATGTATTCCTTTTCATAAGGAGTCGTGCGCCCGGTTGCTTCAAACTCCTCGACTGCTATCAGGGAATGGGGCATCCACTCCGGCGGTGTCATTGTGTCCCAGCGCACCAATCCTTGCTCAGTATCCTCACGGCTGTAGCCGCTCATGCGGAGGAAAGCATCGTTGGTTTCGGTGATAGTACCGTCGGTTTTGAAGAAAATGACCCCGACCGTTTCGATCGCGATCGCCCGACGCAGACGCTCTTCGGATTCGCGCAAGGCAAGGCTCGATCGATCGCGATCGAATACGATAGTGCCGACTTGGGTGGCGAAGTCGGACAGTCGATACTCCAAATCAGTCGGCATCCGCGCCTCGTCGAAGCACAGCATCAGAGAACCAAGGGGCACGTTGTCTGTGCCCTGTATGGGGGCGGAATGACACGCCAGCACGCCGTGAGCCACGCATAAGTCTCGCCATCCTTGCGACCAGCGATCGTCGCTGGCGATGTCCGCACAGGTGACAGGTGTGCCGGAATACACTGCCTCGCCGCACGTACCGATGGCAAGCTCATTAATCGGGGCATCCTTGAGTCCTTGAGCGAATGACGGCTCAAAACCCGGGGTGATGGAGTAGGGAAACGTCATTCGCTCGGCATCGGCTACCAGGATGCAGGCTCGCGTGCGCGGATTTAGCTTGGACACGGAGGCACACAGGGATGAAAGACATTCGTCCAGCGGGCGTCCTGAGGCGGTCAACTCCAGCAGTCTCTTCTGCTCGACTAGCACGAGTTCCGCCTGCTTGCGATCGGTAATGTCAGTTGCAAAAATGGTCAGCCCATCGGCCGAGGGGTAAACCCGGTACTCAAACCAGCGATTCCAGGGCAGATAAAAATACTCAAACTGGATGGGCGTTTGTTCGCTCATGGCCCGATGGAACTGAAGGTAAACATCGGTGTCAACGGTATTGGGAAACAAGTCCCAATGGTTATAACCGAGCAGTTCTTCTCGCTGCTTAAAAACAATTTCGCACAAGCGATCGTTGACGTAGGTGTAGTGCCAGTTGCGATCGAGAGCAAAGAAACCATCACTGATGCTAGAGAGAATGCTTTCAACCTGCTGGTGAGCTGTTTCTGGTTGTCGTCGCAGCACGTGTTCCTGCTGGATTGCTTCCCGTCGCAGTTGCGCCAGCTCGACATTTGTTTCCACTCGTGCTAACAATTCACGATCAGAAAACGGCTTAGTCAAGTAGTCGTCGGCTCCAGCTTCAATGCCCCTGAAATCGAGTAGCGCGTTCACCAGCTTCAGCAACCGTTGCCCGTTGCGCTGCATTACCTCCATCCGTTCTCGATGCGCAGCCGGTAGCGGCACGTTTCGATCGGTGAGAGCCTCCTCAGTTGAACCCAATATCAGGGTGAGGGGAGTCCGAAATTCATCGCTGACGTTACTGAAGAAAACCGTTTTGGCGCGATCGATCTCTGCCAGTGCTTCAAGTCGTTTCCGCTCTTGTTCATAAGTGCGGGCATTGGAGATGGCTGTTGTCACCTGCCCTGCGATCGAGTCAAAAAAGCCTTTGTAATCATCATCAAACACTCTGACTGGACTCACTCCGGCAATCAAGAACCCGAAGGTTTCTCCCGATCGAGCCAGTGGTAGAATGACCGCTTGATGGGGAGATTGGGGCCATGCGCCGCCCGGTAAAAGTCCAAATCGCGCTTCTAAATCCTCAACAATCTTGCTTTCACCGATCTCCACGACTTGCCTCAGTTGCCACCCTTGGGACGTTTCAGGGGATGTCAGAACGATCGCTTCTGGGCTGGCGGTGGTTCCGGCGGCTAACCTTGTTGTGCCTGCAAGTCGTGCTTGAGTGCGATCGGCATCGAGGAGATACAGCAGCGCAAACGGGATGTCACAGGCGTTAGAGGTCAATGCGGTGGCGGAAACAAGGCAGGCGGCTTCTACCGTCTTGGCGGTGATTGTTTCTGCGCCTAATTCACGCAGCGTCCTCAAGCGGCGATCGTTCAACACCCGCTCAGTTTCTTCGCTGACAGCGCCAAACACACCGCCCGGTCTGCCATCATCGCCGGGAACAGGACTGTAGGAGAAGGTGAAGTAGGTCTCCTCTGGATACCCGTTTCGCTCCACAATCAGCAAAGCTTCTTTATTCCATGACGATTTGCCTTCATTTAAGACGGCTTCAGCTTGAGCTCCAACGACCTCCCAAACGTCTGCCCAGAGATTAAACGCAGATTCACCCAATGCCGCAGGATGACGCTTACCCAGGATAGGGATGTAAGCGTCGTTGTAGAGGTTAATCATTTGGTGTCCCCACCAGATGAACATGGGGTAGCGGGAACCCAAGACAATCCCCATTGCGGTTTTTAAGCTTTGCGACCATTTCTCGACAGCGCCCAGAGGGGAAAGCGACCAATCGTGCGATCGGATCAGCGCCCCCATCTCGCCACCACCCGCAAAAAGCTCTTGAGGAATTTCCTCCGATCGATTGACGCTCATTTTTTTTATTCCTGTATAAAAAATTTTGGTTTGCAGTGCCTCAGCTTCAAAAGATCCAGACAAACCAGGAAAAACTAGGCTGTCTAAGTTTCTTAAGCATTCTTCGCTAATGCTTGCGCTTCCCTTCGACTGCGCTCGGGGTTTGCGAGGAAATCCCAGTTAGAGAGTGAATAGTAAGTATGTGTATTTGTTACCACCATAGCGGAATGCTTGATTTTATTATTCACTTGATTCCACAGGTTCCAAACGTGCTGTGTTGAGGTGAACTCAACACAGCACGTTTGGAACCTGATATTTTTCCAGACAATCTCATACCTCGACGAGCAATCACCAAACCCGCTGCTTCATCACTGGCCAAGCCCTACACTTTAAGGTATTTAACCAAACCAATAATACTATTCTAAGCCGGATTTACTGTGAGCAATTAAATCTTAGGATGATCGAGAATAGAGTTTAACAATTTTAAAACCAGATAATAAATCCAACCAGCAAGCATCGGAGGATCTTTTTTGCCTCGTTGTTTTAACTGTTTTTTTTTTAATTGTAAAATTAAGTTTCTCACAAAAAGTTAGGTCTTTGTCAGTGGTAGCTAATAGTGATAATCGGTTAATGTCGCGCGGACAATCTCCTATCTTAGACTCTACATCCGTGGCAAATTTAGAGTCTAAATAGGGCTTGCTGAATAATCGATCGCATATTGCGTCGCGAAAGGTTTCGCTCGCGCGAGCGAGAGCAAAGTCGCCGTGATAAACAGGTAAAATAGGTCAAAACCCGTGCATAGCCACCTGCGATCCTGTACAAAAAAGCTGAGATTGCTCCCCTCCAATCCTTAGACTTTGAACTAACCAACGGATGTAAATTGTCAGCCCTCAACCGTTGGGTAAAAAGGGAGCATAACAGTTATGCGCTCAGTATAAATACTGATGATAATTTAAGCTGCTGCTTTGAGATTGACACCAATCATTCCATTTAAGTAAGCTACTCGATGAGCCAAGACTTGCGGGACATTTTGCTTATTCCATTGTGCGCCAGAAATTTTGATACGACGACCAATTTGTTTGATTGCTGATTCCACAGCACCCGAGCCAATCGAACAAATCTTATTGGACTGATAATAGTGGTAATTAACGATGCGTGCAGGCGTGTTTGTTGAGATATACGCAGAAATTCTGTGTGGCTTTTTTTGTCAGATTTGCAAAAAGCTGTTTCGCTTTTTCTACCTGTCCCATCCATAAATAAGCTTGAGCTTCATTGATTCTTCGTTGTGAACCGCCAACCTTATTCAGATTTTCAATCACATGATAAGCTGTTGCACATTTAAACTGTGATACACCCATTCCCCTTGTTTTTGATTTTTCGACCCCATTTAATAATTAAC
>NZ_JAUBQD010000064.1:0-37039 GCF_036701085.1 Microcoleus sp. Pol7_A1 | reverse complement strand
TGTTTCTCGAACTAAAAAGCACTCCTCAAGTTAGCTTTAAGAGCGATCGATCCAGATTTAATCAGTCTTTTCTTACTCAGTTTCCAACTGAGTTCCTTCTTGTTGCCAAAAGTTTAGAATAACCGCGCTTAATGTGCAATTAGTCTAAGCTCCAGTAAGATATAAAGGGGATATTAAAGCTGTATTATGTGAATCTATGCAGAAGCTCGGTTTGTTTTTATTTATCGTATCTTTTCTACCATGGTTAGCAGTCTTACTTGTTGTGCCATTCCTGCCGCTGGACATTACCCAAAAAACTACTTTATCTGTCGTTTTGGCTGTTGGGGCAGAAGTTTGTTTTTGGATTAGCGTGCTGCTGTTGGGGAAAGAAGTAGTTACCAAATATCGGCGTTATTTGAATCCCCGCTATCTTTGGAAAAAAATCAGAAATTTTAACCGTAGATGAACAGGGCTAGACGCCGATAATGAGCCTGGAAGTTAGTGTTTATCTGCGGTCAAGGTGGAGCTATTCGCTGAAAATTTGCAAGCGAATAGAGCGTTCTCCGTCTCCAAAATCCACTTCAATCTTTTCTCCCGAAAGACTGTCTAAGCATCCCAAAAGCAAGCGCAAATTGGGTGTGCTTGCTCCTGTATCCACGTACAATCTATCTGCCAAACTGCCTAAGCGTTTCCAAATGGTGTAGAGTTTGACTACTGTTTGTTCTAGCTGTGCGGCTTGTTTTACAACGTCGGCGGTGGTTCCCAAACAGCCGACTCGCAAAGATTCTTCTAATGCCATTTCCATGTCTAAGTGAGACTGATTTAGAGCTTGCACTTGGGCAGCGGCGTCGAGGTATTTTGATAAGTTCTTGGCGTCGTAAGTTAGCTGTTTGACAGTATCAACATCGGGATTTTCTGCTACTTCTTTTTGAATTTCGCTTTGGTGAGATGGGGAGAGTTTCTCCATTTCTTTGACTAAAGGAGCGAGGTAGCGGGAAGGTAGAGAACCAGTAGATGCTTTTTCTTTGACTTCTTCTGGCAATAAATCTGAGTTCATTGCCATCCATTCGTCGGAGAGTTGTTTGACTTCGCGGCGGGTGATGCGATCGCCACTTGCTGCGGCATCTGTTACCATTTGCTGCACTTCGGGAGATGCTTTGGCAGTTTCTACAAAGGCTCTTTTGCTGAAGTTTCTAATGGAATTTGGGTCTAAATCTCCTTGCTGGATCAGAGTGTCGGCACTATTAGCCAATTCTATCAAAGAATAGGCTTGACTTTTGCCAATTTCTCTTTCTTTGAGCCAGTTCAAAAACCCTGTGCCGCGTCCTTCGCCGCCTTTTTTTTCTCTGTCTCTAACTGTTCGGAGAATGCGTCCCCGCCAAATGTCGGTCTGCAAGTCGAAGCGATCGCACACTTTCCAGGCATTGTCAACCTGATTTTCAAAGTCAAAGTCTGGTAGTTGTTCGTCTTCGGGGTCTGGTAATTGGAAGTTGATGTCGGTAAAGCCGTTGAGGGCTTCTGCAAGTTCTGCGGGATTTAGGGGGACTTCAGCCATTAGGAAAAATTTGTGTAGTGCAACAGCCGGTTTAAGTGGGAATTTGCACGGGTTGACAGTTGAGACGCTACCTGTAGTAGTAAGTGGGGCAATGCTCACCCTACTAATAGAGTTTTTGTGCAAGTCATATTATTATTGCACGATGGAGGGCGATCGGGCGATCGCTACCTGCACAAAAAATCTTCCCCGAGAGTGGCCCCACAGCGTCGCCACAATACAAAAGTGGGTGACACAGATAGTCGGGTATTTTGAAGAAAGAGCCACTAACGGGATAGTTGAAAGAACTAATTACCAACTACAACGGCGATACTTTATCGCGTTCAATCTCCTCGTGGGGAGTTGTTTTGCCGTTCAAAATTGTGCCATCCTCGGGGAGCTTTTCTAGTCTAGGATCGCGCTTCTTAAAGCGATCGCGAGCCGAGACAACCACCACATACAGAACCGGCACTATAAACAAACTCAAGACAGTAGAAACAACCATCCCTCCAGCGATCGCATTCCCCAGCGATCGGCGGCTCGCTGCACCCGCACCCTCTGGGTTAATCAGAGGAGAAATACCCAAAACGAAAGCCAGAGAAGTCATCAAAATCGGTCGTAAACGCTCTTGAGAAGCCTCAACTGCCGCCTTAGCAATTGGATATCCCTGCTCCCGTAACTGGTTCGCAAACTCCACGATTAAAATCGCATTTTTACTAGCCAATCCAATCAACATCACCAAACCAATCTGGCAATAAACATCATTCGGCAAACCCCGCAACGACTGAGCTAAAAGTGCACCTAAAATCGCCAGAGGCACCGATAGCAAAATAATGAATGGATCGACATAATTTTCATACTGTGCAGCCAACACCAAGAACACAAAAATTAGCCCCAAACCGAAAATAATCGGTGCTTGACCGCCGGACTCAATTTCTTCTAAAGAACTCCCCGACCATTCATAGCCAAAACCCGAGGGCAAAACTTCAGCCGACACCTTTTCCATCGATTTTAGCGCCTGTCCAGAACTCGCTCCTGGAGCCGGAGAGCCAGTAATTTCAATTGACCTATATAAATTGTAGTGGTTAACAGTTTGTGCTCCGACCACCGGAGTGATCTTCACCAAATTGCTCAAAGAAACCATTTCATTCTTTCCAGAACGCACATACAATTTCCCAATATCTTCAGGGTTATCACGAAACTGTTTGTCCGCCTGGACATAAACCCGGTAATTGCGCTGCTGGAGGTTAAAATCGTTCACATACTGAGCACCCAGAGCCGTTTGTAACGTACTGAAAACATCATTAACAGAAATATCCAAAGCCTTAGCCCGATTGCGGTCAACTTCCACAATTAACTGAGGCGTATTCGCAGCAAACGTACTAAATACCGCCTGCAATCCGGGCGTCTGATTCGCCTGCTTTAAAATCCCGCCCATCGCCTGAACCAGAGCATCTAAACCGCTGTTACCTTTGCGGTCTTGCAATTGAAATTGGAAGCCTCCAAATTGACCTAAACCCTGAATAGCTGGCGGATTCACCGGGAAAATTCTAGCTTCTGGAATCGCCCCAAATCTACCCCGCAACTTATTAATAATCCCTTGTACAGTTTGATCTTCTCCGTGACGTTCATCCCAGGCTTTAAGTGTAGTAAATATAATGCCTTGATTAGAAGTGCTACCGCTAAAACCAAATCCACCCACTGAAAAAGTTCCGACAACTTCAGGAAGTTTGAGGATTTCTGCTTCTACTTGGTCCATTACTTTCTGAGTGTATTGCAGGGAAACACCTTGGGGCCCTTGAATAATTGTCAGAAAATAGCCCTGGTCTTCTTCCGGGATAAATGCTGTGGGGACTGCTAAATAAAGCCAAGCTGTTACTCCCAGAGAAGCGATGAACACGAGGGTTACAATAGTCTTAATTCCTGTGAGAAATATTAAGGATTTCCGATATTGCCGCTGTACCCAATCGAGAAATCTATTAACACGCTCAAAAACCCAACCTAGCGGGCCCCCAAATTTCTGACCTGGACGCAGTAATATAGCTGCAAGTGAGGGCGTCAGAGTAATAGCCATAAAGGTAGAAAGCAATACTGAAAAAGCAATTGTCAGCGCAAATTGTTTATAAAGCGCTCCTGTAGTTCCGGGAAAGAATGCCACGGGCACGAACACTGCCATCAACACTAAAGAAGTCGCAATTACAGCGCTAAAGAGCTCCCGCATTGACTCAAAAGCCGCTTGGCGAGGCTTCATACCTTGGCGGATCAGGCGGTCAATATTTTCTACTACAATGATAGCGTCATCAACAACTAATCCCGTCGCTAATGTCAGACCAAACAGAGATAAACTGTTAATCGTAAATCCGAAAACTTTGATAAAGGCAAACGTCCCGATCAAAGAAATTGGAATTGTGATGGTAGGAATAATAGTTGTGCGCCAGTCTTGCAAGAAAACAAAAATCACTATCACGACTAGCAAGACTGCTTCAAATAATGTCTTGACTACTTCTGCCATCGACTCTTGTACAAACAAAGTCGTGTCCAGCGCTACTCTATGGATCAACCCCGGAGGGAAACCAACCGCTAGTTTTTCCATTTCTGTTTTGACGGCCTGGGCAACATTCAAAGCATTACTTCCAGGCAGTTGGTAAATGCCTAAACCTACTGCATCATTGCCTCGAAATCGCAGAAATGAGCTGTAATTCTCTGCCCCTAGTTCTGCTCTCCCCACATCTTTTAATTTAACTAACGTTCCATTTGTCTCTGTTTTGAGGACGATTTCTTCAAATTCTGCTGGTTCTTTCAGGCGACTTTCAGCACGCAAGTCAATTTGATACATTTGCCCCTGTGGAGCAGGTTCTTGGCCAACTCTCCCAGCACCAACTTGCAAGTTTTGTTCGTTAAGAGCGCTCGTTACATCTTGCATTGTGAGACTGCGAGCTGCTAATTTATTGGGGTCTATCCATAAACGCATTGCATAGCGTCTTTCCCCAAAAATTCGCACGTCGCCAACCCCTTTTATCCGCTTTAAAGCATCGGCTAAATATAGGTCAGCGTAGTTGCTTAAAAATATGGTGTCGTATTCTTTATTTTCGGTAAATAAGCCGATCGCTAATAGGAGACTTGTAGATTGTTTTGTAATTGTAACTCCTGTGCGTTGTACGGCATCTGGTAGTTGTGGTTGAGCAACTGCAACTCGATTTTGAATATCGACGGCGGCAATGTCTTTGTTGCGTGACGGGTCAAAAGTAGCTGTGATGGTGCTGGTGCCATCGTTACTACTACTGGAAGTTAGATATTTGAGTCCTTCTACACCGTTGATTTGCCTTTCTAGGATGTTCGTAACAGCATTTTCTACAATTTCAGCACTCGCCCCGCTATAGTTAGCTGTGACGTTGATTTGGGTGGGGCTAATGTCAGGGAATCGCTCGATAGGCAGGCTCGGAATGCTAATTGCGCCTACCAAAACAATAATTAAGGCGCAGACGCTAGCAAAGACTGGTCGTTTAATAAAGAAATCTGCAAACATTATTTTGGTAATGGGTAGTTGTTAGTTGATAATTCGTAATTTCTAATTCCTAATGCCTAATTAGACTTACGTCAAAAATTAAAATTTCCCCTTTTTTAAGAGCTGAGCAATCAAGTAGTTTCACATACATAAGGTACGCTGTTGCGCTTCAGCCCTCTTAAGAGGCGAATTAAGAGCGCTGAAGCGCAACTACATACCTTATTTTTTGCTTTCTACTGGTAATTTTTCCCCGGCTGCTTTCGCTTCCTCTTGAGCCATAATCGGAGCCCCGTCAGTCAGGTTAAGGATGCCTGCGGTAATAATTTTTTCCCCGGTTTGCAAACCTTCGATAACTTGATAATTATTCCCCTCAATGGCTCCCAATTTCACGGGCTTTTGTCGGGCTACTAAAGGAGGCATTCCAGGTTTTGGCTGTTCCGGCCTTTGAGCTGTGAAGACAAAAGTTTGCCCACCTAAGCGAGTGACTGCTGTTACTGGAACTAAAATTCCGGGGTTCTGTTTCCAGATGACTTTAGCTTTTACAAACTGGAGATTAAGCAGTTCGCCGCTCGGGTTGGCAAAGGTGGCTTTAGCTAAAATTGTTTGGGAATTGGCGCTGACGTTCGGGGAGATAAAACTGATTTGACCTTGGGCGATCGCCTTACCTTGAGCGTCGAGCATTTGTACTGGCAGCCCTAAGCGTAATTGAGGCATCCGTTCCAAAGGAATTGATAACCGCAAGTCTAGCAATTGGTTCTCAGTCAGGGTGGCAATGGCATCACCTTTTTGCAAGTTATCACCTACTTTCACTGGTATGTCGCCAATGACTCCCGCGAAGGGCGCGATGACAGCAGTTTCTTGCAGTTGTACTTCAAAGCCGCGCACTTGAGCGGCGGCCTCGGCAACTTGCGCTTCAGCTTGATCGATCTGTTCTTGGCGCGTACCGTTGGCTAACTCGGCTAATCTGCTCTTGGCTTGTGCGACTTCTGCTTCGGCTTTGGCTATTTCCTCTGGACGCGAACCGTTTTGCAATTGCCGCAAAGCTTGCCGCTGCTGTTGCAAGGCTGCTGTCCGGCGCTCGATCTCGGCTTGTCTGTTTTTTTGCCGCTGCTGGAACCGCCTTTGAGCTTCTCGGAGGTTGGCTTTGGCGGTGCCTGCTTTTTGGGTGTATTCCTCGAGGGTGTTGGCGGATTCTGCCCCTTCTCGTGCCAATGCCTGATATCTGGTAAGCTGCTGGCTGGCTAACCTTGCTTCGGCTGTGCTTGCCTCTATTTGCGCTCTGGCTTGGGCGATGTCTTCTAAGAGGCTACCTGTTTGGGCGTCGGCGAGGTCGGCTTCAGCTTGGGAAACGCGGGCTTGGGCTTGACCAATTTCTTCTGGCCGACTGCCCGATCGCAGTTGGGCTAGGTTGGCTTGGGCTTGGGCGACTTGGGCTTGAGCTTGGGCGATTTCTTCGGGCCTAGTTCCTGCTTGCAATTCTGCTAAGTGGGATTGAGCGCGAATCAGGTTGGCTTGGGATTGCCTCAAATCAGCTTGGGCGCTGTCGCTTTTTATGCGGGCGATGGGTTGCCCTTGGTTTATGAAGTCCCCGGATTTGACAAAAATCTCCGTGACTAGCCCTTCTGCTTCGGGTTTGATTTCTACCGAACGCTTGGCTTCTAAGCTGCTGACAAATTCCGAGGAATCTTGGACTGAACTGGTTTGTACGGCTGCAAGCTTGACTGGTATGCCTTGGGGTTGGGCTGCTGCTGCCGGTTGCTGCGCGCGATTATGACCCGATTGCCACGAGTACCAGCCGAAAGCTGCTGCGCCTGTGACGATCGCGAGCGCGGCAATTAGGGGCCAGCGCGATCGCGGTTTAGCGACAGGTTCGGGGCTATCGGCAACGGGGGCCAAATCCTGCGGTCGATCGCTGTCTGCTTCTGCATCGGTTGGGTGAAGTTCCGGTGTGGCAGATTTTTGCTCTTCAGCTTCAACCACGGATTCTGGGGATTTAGAATAACTCATTGGCAGCACCACTTAGATTTTTTTTTAACGTCTGACTTACTGAGACTTTGGCGGGATCTTTGATTCCCTCGGCGCCCCCCTCAAACAGGGGGGAATTTGGAAAGCTCTTTTAAAAGGGATGGAATCTGGAAAGTCCCTTTTTAATGGGATTGGGGTTTGTGCTTGGCTTTAGTCCGATCGCAGTTAGTCAAGCCGGGGGTGATTATTTTTAGGAAAGTTGTTTTTTATCTCTCAAAAGTTACGCTTTCCATGAAAGATTAGACATCCTTCTTATGGCTTACCTGAGTGGGTGAGTTAGAAGGATTTTCCCCTGGGAGTCGCCGGATTCAGCGGAGGTTGGAGAGTCACGCACTCCTGCGATCGCGCTTTTTTCCTTGGCTAGTTGCTCGGTTAACCACTCTATGTCTGACGCCAGCACTGACTTGCAACGATCGCGAGAGGCGAATTGATAGTCGTCGGTTAGTGGATATTCGCTCTTGAGGCTTTCGATGTAGTCTTGCCGGGTGTAACAGGCTCGCAAGCGGTGTTCCAACAATTTCATCCGTTCTTCCGGTTCTAAGTCGCCAAAAAAGAAAAACTTGATTTGGAACCGGGAACCGCTGTTAACCCAGCTTTCTTGAGGGTGTTCGAGCATTTTTTCCCTCCAGAGTTCGCGCCCTTTGGCGGTAATTCCGTAGATTTTGCGCGGACAGCCCGCATCTCCGGCTTCTTCGGCAATTACCGAAATCTCCCCTCGCTCTTCCAAGCGCTTCAGCAAGGGGTAAATCGCTCCGTAGTTGACGCTGATGCAACTGCTCATAAACAGCTCCAGTTGTTGCTTTAGCCGATAGCCGTGCAGGGGTTGCCACTGTAGCAGCCCAAGGGCTGATAATTCAAGCATTTATATCAAATTGATATTATAGTCTGCATTATATCACTATATTATCGGACTCAAGAGCGATCGCGTAAATAGCTAATTTAAAAGAAACTCCAGATTAAAATACACAGTTAATAATATTTGTCAAGACTCTTAAGATATATATTTTTAGATCGATAGAAGGCGATCGCTTTATATTATAGAACCCATTTGAGATCTAAGAAGTGCTGCTCCACCTCGATTTCGGTCAGAGGAACGGCAGCATCTCAGTTTTGACACAAGTCAGATGCTGCCTGGTCTTTGATGTCTCCCAAGTGCTTTAATAGACTCTGCTCAATAAGTCCGATTTCTGCCACATATCTCTTCTGAGTAAGAGCACCAGAACTTTTCTTGGCATGGGTTGGTTGAATTTTAAAACCCTGAGAAATTTTAGTATTACTTGAGATTTTTTAGAACACCTAACAGTTTTTTCCTAGCTCATAGTTAGAAATTATTTGTCAAGCATAAATTATCCTAAATCTCGATGTTTTTACTGGTCAGTCATCCTACTAAAACTTAATTGTTTAAGTACAATTTATACCAAATGAGATCGACCTGACACAGATAGAGTGATTTCTCTTTATTATAAAACCCAAACTCAACGCCCTGTAATTACTTGAAATAGCCACCCAAAAAGCATCACGCTCAAGAAAATTACACCTCCGACAATTAACATCAAACCCAACAGCAACGCCGCCACAAATAGCCAATCGGCTTTTTTGCCTTGTTCAGGGGAACCTAAATGAGCATCCAGCAATTCTATATTTTTGACATTAGCTTTCCAAGTAACATCCAACAAGTCTCCGGCCACCGGTACCGTGCCGGCAACTGTATCAAATACGATGTTAGCAGCCATTTTTACTAAAGTCTCTTGAGGCACTCCCATTTGAGCGGATTTGAAGACAACATAGCCTGCAAAGATTGAACTGATAAAATCGCCGCCGCCCGGTATCAGTCCCAATATCGGATCGAGTCCGATGCGGTATTTTGTGCCGGGAATCGGAATTGCATTGTCTAGTAAATGGCTGACCCGGCGGAGTCGGCGCAAGGATGCTACATGAGATGGACTGGGAGTATTGGGGGAGGAATTTTGTAGAGGAGAACGTGACATTTAATTGCTCTCAATTGCGATATTACTGCTAGTTTATGATATTTATTGAAGCATATTCAAGTTTTTTCACTATGCCTCAAGCAGATTTTTACGGATTTTGGGCGATCGGCTTTGGTTTGTTTTTGAATGCACAGAAACCCGGTTTCTGTTCAAAACCGGGTTTCTTGCTTCTAGCTGGAGGCTTTTAATTTAGCCTTTTATTTGTTGCCTTCAGTGAAGTCGGCGTCAATCACGTCGTCGCCGCCGCCAGTGGGGCCGCCGTCTCCATAGCCACCAGGGCCGCCAGGGCCGCCAGGGCCGTCAGTCGGGCCGCCTGCTTGCTGGTACAGGTTGCTGCTGACAGCGTAGAACGCTTGCTGCAACTCTGTTGTCAAGGTTTTGATGCGATCGTCATCTTCACTCTCGATCGCATCGCGCAAGTCTTTGATCAACCCTTCAACCTTAGTCTTGTCAGCAGCGGGAACTTTATCACCCAATTCTGCCAACTGCTTCTCAATTTGATAGGCTAAAGAATCGCCTTGGTTTTTGCGATCGATCTTTTCGCGACGTTCCTTGTCAGCAGAAGCATTCGATTCGGCTTCCTTCACCATGCGATCGACTTCATTGCTGGGCAAAGTAGAAGCACCAGTAATGCTAATCGATTGCTCCTTGCCAGTACCTTTATCCTTAGCAGCTACATTCAAAATACCGTTAGCATCGATATCGAAAGTAACTTCAATTTGAGGTACGCCACGGGGGGCTGGAGGAACTCCATCTAAGCGGAAGGTTCCCAAATCCTTGTTATCATTGGCCATTTCCCGTTCGCCTTGCAAAACGTGAATTTCCACGTTTGTTTGGCCGTCTACAGCAGTCGAGAAAGTTTCCGACTTCTTGGTAGGAATAGTGGTGTTGCGGGGAATGATTTTGGTCATCACGCCGCCCAAGGTTTCGACGCCAAGAGACAGCGGGGTAACGTCAAGCAACAAGATGTCTTTGACTTCGCCGGAGAGTACGCCGGCTTGAATTGCTGCACCGACTGCGACCACTTCATCCGGGTTTACCGTTTGGTTGGGGTCTTTGCCGAGGATTTTTTTGACCAGTTCTTGCACCGCCGGAATACGTGTAGAACCGCCCACTAAGACGACTTCATTAATTGCAGATTTGTCTAATTTGGCGTCCCGGATCGCATTTTCTACGGGGATGCGAGAGCGATCGATCAAATCCGAGCACAGTTCTTCAAACTTGCCCCGCGTCAAAGTCGTGTCCAAGTGTTTTGGCCCGTCTTGAGTCGCGGTAATAAACGGCAAGTTGATTTCTGCTTGGGTAACGCTCGAAAGCTCAATCTTGGCTTTTTCTGCTGCTTCCGTCAGGCGTTGCAGTGCTTGTTTGTCTTTGCGGAGGTCAATTCCTTCGGCTCTTTGGAATTCATTAGCGATGAAATCGACGATTTTTTTGTCGAAGTCGTCACCGCCGAGGTGAGTGTCTCCACTTGTTGCGAGCACTTCAAATACGCCGTCGCCCACTTCTAGAATAGATACGTCGAAAGTACCGCCACCTAAGTCAAATACGAGGATGGTTTCGTTGCTCTTTTTATCTAATCCGTAAGCTAAAGCGGCCGCTGTAGGTTCGTTAATAATCCGCAGCACTTCAATCCCGGCAATTTTACCAGCGTCTTTCGTAGCTTGGCGCTGGGAGTCGTTGAAGTAAGCAGGAACAGTAATTACCGCTTGGGTAACTGTTTCGCCGAGGTATTTACTGGCGTCTTCTACCAGTTTGCGGAGAACTTGTGCAGAAATTTCTTCTGGGGCAAATTGCTTGCCGCGGGCGGGACAGTCTAGTTTAAGGCTGTTGCCGACTTTGAGGACTTTGTATGAAACTTCAGTGGTTTCGTGGGTTACTTCATCAACCCGACGCCCGATAAACCGTTTTACTGAGTAAAAGGTGTTTTCGGCATTCATCACGGCTTGACGCTTGGCGATTTGTCCGACAAGTTGATCGCCATTTTTAGCATATGCTACTACGGAAGGTGTGGTGCGACCCCCTTCGGCGTTGGCTATGACGGTGGGTTTGCCGCCTTCCATAACTGCGACGCAGGAGTTTGTCGTACCTAAGTCAATTCCAACTACTTTTCCCATAGGGGTGTTCCGGCTCCAATCTCTACAAAATTTTGGTGTTCTATCTGTGCGATAGTCTGGTTATTCAGGACTGCGATTTTACCTCGCGGTTTACGGGTACTGAGTCCTGCTTTAATACAGTCTTCGATAGGGTGCTTATCTCTATACTGCGGGCGGTAGACCTTGCGATGAAGGGGTATTTACCGAACCTGTTGAGGGACGGTTGCATCCGTGAGGCTTGCACCGCTACAGCTTTCGACTGCTTTTGTTTACTCTTCCTAATGTACGGGGTGCGAGCGATTCGGGTATTGTGGCAAACCGTATACGTTGTGTTGTATTTGCCGTCTTATGTGTATAAATTTTGTTGGGCTGGTTCGGGCGATCGCTCGATCGGCTGCAAAATAAAAGTAAAATTCATCAGTTAGAGTCATGAGTTAGAGAGCTACCAATTTGCTGCGTGTTTAATTTTACTCATGAGAATAAAGAGTGAAAAATGAGTATCAAGAGACTCCAAGAAACCGCACTTTTTGTAAAATTCTTGAGCTGGTTCGTCTATAACATCTATTCTGAGGGCCTAAATTTCCATATTTTGGGATAAATTCAGTGCATTCTCGAAGGCATGACGTAGTAAGCGCTTTCCCAAGCCTCTACCTTGCATCGATCGACTGCCTGTTTCCCAAGGAGCATAGGAGGGGATAGTTGGGGAGATTGTCTGGCAACAAGTTAGCTGCTAGCTGGGTGCGATCGAGTAAATTAGCGCTGCAAGCATAATAGCCTGCTATTTTCTAGTTATTTTCACCGGCTAAAGCTACAAAAGTTCTAGCAGTACCGAGCCGATCCTTCTGCTTTGCATATCGTTTGAGAGAGGGATCTAATTATGTATTTCTCAAATTTAACGGGTCTTTTCTAAGACTGCTCGTACTTCGGTTTATATCTTCTAAACGGTTAATAGCTTAATTCACTCGCTTTACTGTTCTGTTTAATAATCTGCCAATAATGCGAGGAATCCTTCAGACGGTGCTGGCGGGTGTTCGATGACTGACAGTAAAAAGGCTCGATCGCGATCGGACAGTGGAGCAGGCCTATTATTATAAGCTGCGGGGCCTTTGCTCGTAGCATCGGCTGGCAATGAATTCGTCTCGGAAAAATAGGTAAGCCCACTAAGAAACTCTGGTTTCGGTACTGGTTCCGGTTGAGACGAGCGATCGCATTTTGCTATTCATCGCGCTACTCAAATTGCTTTGCTGCTATTTTTATAACTAAAAAAGCGACAGGTCAAAACCTGCCGCTAGCTGCATAAAGTCCGCCCTGGTAGACTATTTAAGTGCTATTTTTTACCGATCAGCAGAGCCGCGGGAAAGTAACTCAGAGCTTCACTAATTGCCAACGTACCGTTACTTTCTACCGCCTGATTTGTAATCGCATCTTTCCAAACCGACGGCATTTCCTCGGACAATTTCAAATTAGTATCTTTCCAGACTTCTTTGCCGAGCGGCATTTCTTCCGGTTTGACAATTCCCGCCAAAAACCGGGGAGCAATGACAATAACGGTAGTATCTTCAAAGCTTCTGGCAAAGGCAACAACATTATCTTTAAACGTGCCAACTGCTTGCAGGGGCAGATAGTCGCCTGATTGAAAAACTTGCAAGTATTTTTTTCTCGCTTCTAGCACTCTTGCCGTCAAAAACAACTTAATTCTAGCGTCTTCTCGCGTAGCAATCAAATCTTCAACCAGTTGCAAAATATCCGTCTGAGCTTGCTCTTTAATTTCCCGCAAAACCTCGATCCTGCGCTCAAAGTCAACGGGACGGCGATTATCGGGATCGACGTGGCTTAAATCCCAGAATTCCGTCCCTTGATAAATGTCGGGAACGCCCGGAGCCGTGATTTTCAGCAGCGTTTGAGATAAAGAATTGAAAATTCCGTAATTAGCTACTTTTTTACAGAAAGGTGTAAATTTGTTGAGAAATTGATTTTGTTCTGAAGGTTCGAGAACGCTATCGACAAAGGTCATAAAACCAGTTTCGTAGTCGTTATCCGGTCTCAGCCAAGCCGTATAAACTTTGGCTTCGCGGACAGCTTTAATGACATAATCTTTCAGGCGATCGACATAATCAGTGTTTTCAATTCCCTCAAACGGAAAACTGCCTAGCAGAGTTTGGTACAGGAAGTATTCGTCATTAGTATCGGGAACCATTCGATTCACAAAGTTGACTTTCTTAGAAGAGTTTACCTCTCTCCAAGACCTGACTTGCTGTTCCCATTCATCGGGAATTTCTGACAAAACGTTTATTCTGGCTCGCACATCTTCGCCGCGTTTGGTATCGTGGGTAGCTGTAGCATTCATTTTGTGCGGCCAAGCGGCTTGCTGCTGTTGGTTGAACTCGTGAAAATCTACTAGCGGAACGCCGAACTGACTGGGGTTTCCTCCGACTTCGTTGAGGGATAAAAGCCGATAGTAGACGTATAAAAGCGTGTCTTCAATGCCTTTTGCCATTAATGGCCCTGTCAACTGCTGGAGTTTCATGACAAAGTGCCGGCGCTGCTCTTTTTGTTCGGTTGTTAGGGTTTCTTCTTCTTCCAGCAAGAGCACTGTTTCGATAAATTTAAGTTCCTTGAGGAGTCGCGGTACTTGTTCTTTGGCGTGGGCGATCGCATATTTTACGTAAGTGCGATCGGACTCTCTCAAACCGTCTTGATTGATGTATGTTCGGTAGACTGGAAAAATTGTTAAAACAGCCGCCAGTGCTTTTTCCAAACCGGGACGAGTAAAGTCGTTTCCCTGTCTGGATTGACCGGAGATATTCTTCAATAGTTGAGCCAGATTGTCTACATCTCCAGCCAAATTTTTCTCAACAATCAGTCCTTTTTTATCTAAAAACAACTGTTCGTAAGGAACATTCAAGCGAGTAAATCTCTGATATATTTCGCTAAATTGCTGTTCGCGATCACACCGACAAAAAACGCCGTTTACGTAGTTCAAAAAGTCGTAGCCGCTCGTTCCCTCAATTGGCCAATATGACGGCAAATCTTCTTCGTGTTCCAGAATCTTTTCAACAGTAATGTAAGTGTCTCCGGTTCTCTCCCGGAGGCGTTTCAAATATTCTGTGGGGTCGTACAGTCCGTCGATGTGGTCGATTCTCAATCCGGTAAACTTTCCCTCTTCAACCAGGTCGAAGATCAAAGCGTGGTTTTTGTGAAAAACTTTAATCTCTTCAACTTTTACGGAAATCAGTTCGTTGACTGTAAAAAACCTTCGGTAGTTAATTTCTTCGGCCCCCACTTTCCAGAAGGCCAGACGGTAAAACTGCTCGGAAAGCAAATCGTCCAGCAAATTAAAACTTTCGGCATTCCCCTTTTCTCCGTTAAAAACTTTGATATTTTCATCGATAAATTCCTGCACCATGGGATTTTGATTGTACAGTTCCCACAGCAGTCCTTTGACAAAAGCTATCTGATCGTATCTGGCTTTACCTTTTGTTTCTGAAGGTGTATTTTTAATCAAATAAAGAATTCCCAAAAACTTGATAAAATCTGGATGGCGTCTGCCTAATTCCCTGGCTAAATGCCCCAAATTATGACTGATAAATTTAGCATAAGATTCAATTTTTACTGGCAATTGTAAGCTATAATAATTGATAGTCAGCCCCATTTCGCTGTATTTGAGTTGAATCTCGCCATTTTCCAGACACTCTCCATAAAAATTCCCCAGCAGCGGAGCCAGCACTCGACCTCTGAGATGTTCGTAAGCGTGATTCCATTCAATATCGAAGTAATCGAAATAGTCGGAATCCGGCCCGTGTTCCAATACGTCTAACAGCAGCAAGTTTTGAGTGTCGTAAGCCATGTGGTTCGGGACAATATCTTGCAGCCATCCCATGTTCCGTTTCTTGATTTCGTATGTGAGCGCTTCAAAGTTTTCTGACGTTCCCAATTCGGGATTGACCTGATTGGAGTCAACGACATCGTATCCGTGACTGCTGCCTTTTCTGGCTTTAAATATCGGTGAAGCGTAAATGTCGGTAATTCCTAATTCTTCCAAATAGCTAAGAATTTGTTTGGCGGCTTCAAAGTTAAAACCTGCATGAAATTGAATCCGATAAGTTGTTGTGGGAATTCGCATCTTAATTTTACTCCTAATTAGTTAGTTGGTGGGATTTGTTGTGTTAAATTAGAAAGAGTAGGTTTGGTGGAGAACGAACTCTCCGTTTCACTCCGCCCAAGGTCATTAACTGGAGATTTTAGTGAGATTTGATATTTGAAATTTGAGATTTTTGCTCCCATCTAAAATCTCAAATCGCCCATCTAAAATCAGTTGTTGGGTTGGGCGGAGCGAACCCTACGCTTCGCTCCGCCCAACCTACTATTTCTGTATTATTTCGTAGAGTGCGAAACTCTGGGGTTTAACAGTCAATTCTTGCTGTGAATTTATCTTTTCAGGCAAGCTAGAACCTGAACCCATCCATTTTTCATCAGCAGAGTCTAAAATTTTGTTCCAGTTGCCTTGGGGAAGTGCAGCCGTAAAAGCTACCTCTTGCCTGTTGAAGTTTAGAATGCAGAATATCTGGCTGTCATCTGTCCAGCGACGTAGAAATAAGATTTTTTCCGCTTCAATGCTGGACACTTCTAGACTGTTTTTGTCTAGTTTTTTAAGGGCCGGTATTGTCCGCCGCAGTTGAATCAAATGTTGGTGCCATTCCCAAAGGATTTTGTGTTTGCCTTCGGTTTGTTTTTCCCAGTTTAACTTACACTTATTGAAAGTCTCAGGACTCTGGGGGTCATTAAACTCGCCTCGGCCTTCAAAGATTTTAAATTCTTGTTGTTTGTCTTTGCGGACAGCTTCAATTAAGTTTTCGTCTGAGTGGGAAATGAAGTAAAAAAACGGTGCGTCTTCTCCGTATTCTTCTCCCATAAAGAAGAAGGGAATGTAGGGAGAAATTAAGACTGTGCCGGCTGCAAGTTTCAATCCTCCCAAGTCAACTATTTTGGATAGTCTGTCTCCCAAAATGCGGTTGCCGATTTGGTCGTGGGTTTGGGCAAACACCAGAAATTTATGACCCGGTTCATCCTTAACAGAATTGCCGTGTCTCCGCTTTCTGTGGGGGGCGTACTGGCCGGAGTAAACAAAGCTTTCTTTGAAGGCTTTTTCTAAGTGTTCGCACTTGCCGAAATCTTGGTAGTATCGGTCGTTTTCTCCGGTGAGCAAGGCGTGCAATGCGTGGTGGAAATCATCGCACCATTGGGCGTCTAATCCGAAGCCACCGAGTTCTTTGGGACGTATAGTGCGGACATCATTTAAGTCACTTTCGGCTATTAAGTAAAGTTGCCGTCCTACTTCTTGGGAAATATCGGCTGTGGCATCGGATAGTTCTTGTAAAAAAGGTCTTGCACCTACTTCAAATATTGCTTGAATTGCATCTAATCTCAGGGCATCGATGTGATAGTCTCGAAACCAGTAGAGGGCGTTTTCAATAAAGTAGTTACGCACGCCGTCGCTGTAGGCATCGTCGAAGTTGAGGGGATCTCCCCAAATCGAGCCGTATTTTGATGTAAAGTAGGGGCCGAAGTCCCTGAGATAATTTCCTTCGGGGCCGAGGTGGTTGTAAACTACATCGAGAATTACTGAAATACCGTGTTCGTGGCAGGCGTTGACGAGTTTTTTGAAGCCTTCGGGGCCGCCGTAGGAGTTTTGGACGGCGTAGGGATATACGCCGTCGTATCCCCAGTTTCGCTCGCCGGGGAATTGGGATACTGGCATTATTTCGATGGCGTTGATTCCCAATTCTTTAAGTTGTTTGAGTTGGGGAATTATTGCTTCAAATGTTCCGGTTTGGGTGAATGTGCCGACGTGCAGTTCGTAAATAATCATTTCGGCTAGCGGCACCCCTTGCCAATTTGGATCGGTCCAAGTAAAAACGTTTTGATCTATTACTTGCGACGGGGCGTGTACGCCTTGGGGTTGATATTTTGATGCTGGGTCTGGTCGGTCGGTTTTTCCTTCAATTTGGTAGGTATAAAGGGTTCCTGGTTCAATGTCTGTAGCTGTGGTTTGCCAATAACCTTCTGCCGATTGTTGCATGGGTATCAGGCGTTTTTTGGGGGAAACAATTTGGACTGCTATTTGTTTGATGGTGGGCGCCCAAACGGTAAATTCACATTGGTTGTTGCCGAGGTAATTTGCTCCTATCTTCACTTTGAGCTGTTCTCCTTATAAAATAGGTTAGTGGTTCGATCGCCCGACGCGCTATCAAATGCTTGGCCCTTAACGTTCAGCGCCTGTTTAGAAGGTAATATTACTTAATATAACAAACAACTAACTTTAGACAGAGCCATCAAGGGTTAGAATTGTGTATTAGGCAAAAGTAGCTGTTGGTTATGTCTAAATTAGAGCATGAATCTGCACGGGGGCGATCGCCAAATTAACGACCAGCAAGGGTTAATATTTCTGGTTGATATCATGTCGAAAATCTACCTAAAGGTAGGTCAAAAATCAGCGCGAGTGTGGATTTTATGGTTATGGCTTTTGGACGGGAAATCTGCTGCAATCTCGACTCGGCGGAGTCTCGGGAGTGGTTGGTCACAAACGGGATCGGCGGTTATGCTAGCGGGACGATCGCAAATCTCCTCACCCGCCGCTATCACGGCTTGCTGGTAGCCGCCCTCAAACCCCCGCTGGGACGCACTTTGATGCTCGCCAAGCTGGACGAGACGGCTGTGTATAACGATCGCCCCTATCCGCTTTATACAAACCGCTGGGCCGACGGTACGATCGGACCCCACGGCTACAAATATGTCGAAAGCTTTCACCTCGAAGGCACGACGCCAGTTTGGAGGTTTGCTCTCGCCGACGCTATCCTGGAAAAGCGGATTTGGATGCAGCAAAGTGCTAACACAACATATATTCAATACCGGTTGCACCGCGCCTCAAAACCGATCGCCCTCGCTGTTAAAGCCCTAATCAACTATCGCGACTACCACCACACGACGAGCGCCGGCGACTGGCAGATGAGCCTAGAAACCTTGCAGAGCGGGGTTTGCGTGACGGCCTTTCCCAAGTCTGCACCCCTGTACCTGCTGACGGATGCCGAACCAGAGGCACAATTTCGCGTCTCTACGCCCTTATACAATTGGTACTACGGATTTGACTTGGCAGCAGAAAAGCGGCGCGGATTGGACTGCTGCGAGGATCACTTGCACGCGGCGACTTTTCACATGACGATCGCACCGGGAAGTTCTCTCACATTGATAGCCAGCACCGAGAAAAATCCAGAACTCAACGGCGGTAAAGCTTTAGAAGTGCGCCACACTTATGACCAACAACTGCTGCACAACTGGTCCAAAGTGAGCGAATCTCCCGACTGGATCAATACCTTAGTGCTAGCCGCCGACCAATTTATCGTCAGCCGCCCGCTACCGGAGGAACCCGAAGGCAAAACGATCATCGCCGGATATCCCTGGTTCAGCGACTACGGGCGCGACACGACGATCGCCCTACCAGGCCTCACAATCTGTACCCGGCGATGGGAAATTGCGCGATCGATTTTGCGGACATTTGCGCGGTATGTCGATCGGGGGATGCTGCCGAACCGCTTCCCGGATGCGGGCGGCGCACCGGAATACAACACCGCAGACGCCACTCTGTGGTACTTTGAGGCAATTCGCGCTTATATCGAGGCCACGGGGGACGAGGAGCTTTTGAGCGAACTCTGGCCGACATTATGTGAGATAGTTAATTGGCACGTACAGGGAACTCGGTATAACATCCGCCTCGATTCCGATGACGGTTTAATCTACGCCGGCGAGAAGGGTGTGCAACTGACTTGGATGGACGCGAAAATCGGCGATTGGGTGGTGACGCCTCGGATTGGTAAGCCGATCGAACTCAGCGCGCTTTGGTACAATGCTATACAAGCAATGGCAAGTTTTGCTCGAAAACTGGGCAAGCCTCACAATGAATACGAGCAATTGGGCGATCGAACGGCCGCCGGATTCCCTCGCTTCTGGAACGCCTCAACCGATTACTGTTACGACGTTCTCGACGGCCCCGACGGAGACGATAGCTCCCTGCGGCCCAACCAAATATTCGCCGTATCCCTGCCCCTAAACTCGATTTCTCCTCACTCCGCCAACTCCTTGTCAGCGGGGATGCGCCAGGAAACCCGCTATACACCGTTACTGACGCCCATCCAGCGTCGCGCCGTAGTGGACGGCTGCGCTCAACAGCTTCTGACTTCTGTCGGCCTCCGCAGCCTCTCGCCGCAGCACCCGCAGTATCGCGGCGCATACGGAGGCGACCAATTGCAGCGCGACAGCGCCTACCACCAGGGTACAGCTTGGGGCTGGCTGATTGGCCCGTTTGTCTTGGCGCACTTGCACGTATACAAAGACCCAGCACAAGCTCGCGAATTCCTCGAACCGATGGCACATCATATAATGGCCGGCGGAGTTGGCAGTCTGAGCGAAATTTTTGAGGGCGACGCCCCCCACTCGCCGCGGGGCTGCACGGCTCAAGCTTGGACTGTGGCTGAGGTGCTGCGTGCTTGGTTGGCAATTAATACTGTGGGTGTTTAAATGGGGAATGTTATGTTTGGTGGAAAAAGAGATTTATGGCATTATTATTAGCGGGCGATATTGGCGGAACTAAGACAATTTTACGCTTGGTGGAAAGGACTGTTAAGGGTGAAATGAACGCTCTTTACGAGTTTCGCTATCCGAGCGGGGAGTTCCCTGATTTAGTACCGATGGTGCAGGATTTTTTGACGGAAGCTGCTATTAAGTTAAATTTTGCACCTGAACCTGAAAAAGCTTGTTTTGCGATCGCAGGGCCAGTGGTTAACAACACTGCAAAACTGACTAATTTGCCTTGGAGGCTGGATGCGAAGCGTCTGGAACAAGAATTAGGAATATCCCGCGTCAGTTTAATTAATGATTTTGTTGCGGTTGGCTACGGCGTGTGGGGTTTAGACGAGCGAGATTTGCACATTTTGCAAGTAGGAAAACCCCGCCAACACGATCCAATTGCTGTTATTGGTGCGGGGACTGGTTTGGGAAATTGTTTTGCAATTCCCGAGGCAAATGGCATCAGGGTTTTTTCTTCGGAAGGGGGACACGGTGACTTTTCTCCTCGTTCGGAGTTGGAGTTTCAATTGCTGAAATATTTGTTAGCAAAACACGACATTCAAAGAATATCCATCGAGCGTGTAGTTTCGGGACAAGGGATTGTTTCAATTTACCAGTTTTTGCGGGACAGAAAGTTTGCTCCTGAATCGCCGGAGGTAGGGGAAGTTATCAAAAAATGGGAGTCAGAAATGGGTAAAAGCGAGAAGAGTGTCGATCCGGGGGCGACAATTGCGCAGGCGGCACTCAAAAAGTGCGATCGGCTTTCGGAACAAACAATGCAAATGTTTGTAGAAGCCTACGGTGCAGTGGCGGGAAATCTGGCTGTGACACTGTTACCTTACGGCGGTTTGTACGTAGCCGGCGGCATCGCTGCTAAGATTTTGCCGCTGATTCTAGAAGGGGGTTTTATGCGAGCTTTTACGCACAAAGGCCGGATGGATTCGCTGTTAGAAATGATGCCGGTTCGATTGGTTTTGAATCCCAATGTAGGGTTAATTGGTGCGGCTGTTTGTGCGGCCGGTCTTTAGCTAAGACACCGGAATGATAGAGGACACGGCATTGCCGTGTCCCTACCCCGATTCATTGTAGGGAAACGGCATTGCCGTATCCTGATTTCTGAGATTATCATCATTTAAGAATCTCAAATTTTATGCGATCGTAAATATCCCTTAAACTAATCTGAAACTCAACCGATTCTAAAACTAACGTCTCATCCTCAGACTCATATACAAAATCGGATGACTAATTATATCATAGCTGGGATTAAGTAGACCAAGTAAAATAGAATATCCTTTCTAGTTTTAATCTAAAATTTAAAATTACTTCCCTTCCAGTTCTTGCAGCTTCCGCTGGGCAAACTCCTTCACCTGCGGATATTGAGCGACGGCTAAAGCTTGGCGATAGCTTTCAATTGCTTTTACTTTGTCGCCTTTGAGTTCATAAGCAATGCCGCGATTGTTGAAGGCTTCTGCATCTTTAGGAGTGAGTATAAGGGCTTGATTGTAATCGGCAATGGCGCGCTCGTATTCCTTTTTATCGTTGTAAGCCATGCCGCGATTGTAGAAGGCATTTGCGTATTTAGGATTGAGTATAAGGGCTTGATTGTAATCGGCAATGGCGCGCTCGTATTCCTTTTTATTGTTGTAAGCATTGCCGCGATTGTAGAAGGCATTTGCGGATTTAGTATTGAGTATAAGGGCTTGATTGTAATCGGCAATGGCGCGCTCGTATTCCTTTTTATCGTTGTAAGCATTGCCGCGATTGTTGAAGGCTGCTGCATCTTTAGGATTGAGTAGAATGGCTTGATTGAAATCGGCAATGGCGCGCTCGTATTCCTTTTTATTGTTGTATGCACTGCCGCGATTGTTGAAGGCTGCTGCATATTTAGGATTGAGTAGAAGCGCTTGATTGTAATCGGCAATGGCGCGCTCGTATTCCTTTTTATTGCCGTAAGTATTGCCGCGATTATAGAATGCTGCTGCGTATTTAGGATTGAGTATAAGGGCTTGATTGAAATCGGCAATGGCGCGCTCGTATTCCTTTTTATAGCTGTAAGCAATGCCGCGATTGTTGAAGGCATCTGCGTATTTAGGATTGAGTATAAGGGCTTGATTGAAATCGGCAATGGCGCGCTCGTATTCCTTTTTATTGTTGTAAGCAAGACCGCGATTGTAGAAGATTTCTGCGTATTTAGGATTGAGTAGAATGGCTTGATTGAAATCGGCAATGGCGCGCTCGTATTCCTTTTTATCGTTGTAAGCAAGGCCGCGATTGTTGAAGGATTCTACGTATTTAGGATTGAGTAGAATGGCTTGATTGAAATCGGCAATGGCGCGCTCGTATTCCTTTTTATCGTTGTAAGCAAGGCCGCGATTGTTGAAGGATTCTACGTATTTAGGATTGAGTAGAATGGCTTGATTGAAATCGGCAATGGCGCGCTCGTATTCCTTTTTATAGTAGTAAGTATTCCCGCGATAGAAATAGATAGTGGCTGGGTCAAGTGCAGCTTTATTTGGTTTAGCCACTGAAAGTGCTTCCGTTAGTTGCTTAATAGCATTATCCCAATCATCCGCTGCATAAGCAGACACCCCCAATGTCACCAACGTTAAATATTTCAGTTCCTCCGCTAAATTGACTTGTACCTCAAAACGTTCTAGGGAAGCCACCGCCATTGTGCGAATTTCTCCCTGCACTTGCTTACCTACATCGATATAATCCTTTGCTGCTGAAAGAATCTCAAAATTCACGCTGACTGCTGCTTTCTGCTGCGTCTTGCCATACCAACCCCAAATCACAATATCCGCATTTTTATTCTTGCCCAATTCCCGCGCTTTATCTTTACCTTCCTGCTGACTAATCGCTTGTTTGAGGGGCTGAATTTTCACGGTTGGGTAATTTTTAGTTGCATCCTGCAAATTCTGTAAAATCGTTTCTGTGACGCGATAATTTTTCGCATCCACCCCATCAAACTCCGCTAACAGAACCGTTACAGTTTGGTTTTTTTGTTCGCACTGTTGTATCAGACATAGAGGTGATAACTGAGGTTGTAGAAAATGCAAACCTATACCGCCACCACCGAGACTCAATAACCCGATCGCCCCTGCAACTAGCCAAAGCCTTGTTGTCCTTTGCGGGTTCCCCGCCGAAGTTCGGGTTATTTCGGAGGGCGTTACTTTTTTATTTTCTCTGCCAACTTACTAAACGTGGGAAATACCCGCCGCAACAATCCTTCCGTATCCAACTCCATCTCATAGGAAATTACTCCCGGCAACAACGGAATCGCTGCTTTGAGTTTTCCCGCCGCCGGAATTCCCGGCTTACTCAATTCCGCTTTGATTTCCTGTAACGCCTTCATCAATTCAGCATTACTATGAACCGCAGGTTCAATCTCCAGAATCTCCACTTCCCCCACCAATTGACTCGCAACTATTTCGGCATCCGCTTCGGGAATCGTCAATCCGGCAATTTCCGCCCGCCAGCGCAGCCAATATTCTCGTTCAACGCTACCGAGTTCTTTTTTGAGTACGTCAATCTGCTGCTGAAGCAGTTCCTTGTCTTCAAAGCGTGCCGTCCGTTTCGCTGTTTCCTTGCCAGCGAGTTGCCTGTAGTAGCCTTGGACTTCAGATTGCAGGTGGGACAGGCGATCGCTAATCATCGAAAACTCCAAATAATATAATAAGTTTAAATCTCATATTCTCACTATACAGCTCGACATCCGCATCTATTTTCCTCTTTTCTCCTACTTCATCTTCAAAATCTTCTCAGCAGCAACTTCAGATACCGGCATCACCGATAACCGAGTGCCTTTCCTGACCACCCAAATCTCATCAGCACTAAACTTTTGTTTCAGTATATCCAAAGATATTAATTTAGCAAACTCCTCAAAAAACTCAACTCTCACAGTTTGCCAGCGAGGTGCATCAAGCTGCGATTTACGATCGTAATATTCGCTATTCATATCGAACTGAGTCGGGTCAGCAATCCCAGTCTCAACGACGCGCACCAACCCGACAATTCCCGGTATTTTAGTATTAGAATGGTAAAAAAACACTAAATCTCCCAGACTCATTTCTCGCAGAAAATTGCGCGCTTGATAGTTGCGAACGCCGTCCCAAGTACAAGTGCGATCGCCCTTCAAGTCCGCAATACTGTAAACATCCGGTTCCGACTTCATCAGCCAGTAATTCATAAAATATCTTTCCGCTTCTGCAACCACAGAGTCAACATCAAATAAACGCAAATATGCACGCACAAAATACCCCAGTTCAAACCCAAATTTTCCCACGTTGGATCGTAAACAGGAGTAGGCTCAAAGGGTTGAGGAAGTATGCTGCCGTCCGGTAATGTAGTAGGTGCGGGAACCATCCCATTCACATTAACTAAAGAGCCGTAAGCACCCACAGACCAGCGGCTTAACATCAGCCAAGAAAACTTGCTCGCCGCACCTTCCATCTTAAACAAAACTCCCGAAAAAATAATCTGAGGCAGCAATAATAGAGGCAAAGCGCTGTTAGCTTGAGAGCTATTTTTAACAAGCGCGGAAACGACTAATCCGAGACTTATACAGCTCATTAAAGTTAGGAATGTGGTAATACCTGCTCCCACAGGCCACGAAATAAAACTCGGTTCGGGAGATTTAAAAGCACTCAGAATAACTCCTACCATTAACAGCGTTTGCAATACTGCTAAACCAGAAAGTATGAAAAACTTTGAACCCAAATAAGCAAACAATCCTAAATTTACCAAACGTTCGCGCAAATAAATAGCAGATTCTTTTACAATTTCTTGCAGAGAAGTTGCCAGTCCTACCCAAATCGCCGCGCAGGTAAATACAAACAAAACTCTGAGCGCCAAAGGTGCTAAAGTTGCCTCCGGCGCTCCAATTAACGGGTCTTTATCTCTGACGGCCAACCGTAGCAAACTAATGCCGATCGGCGCTGTTAAAAGAGCCAAACTCAAGTTAACTAAGTCCCGCGAAATAAGCTGAAAATAGCGCTGGGCGAGCAAAAGGAGTTGTTTGACAAAAGATACAGATTTTGGCACAGAAGGTGCAGAGGGTGTTTTTCCACCGGGGTTGCCGATGCTGAAGTGGTTGACAATATAGCGCTGATAGTAGGGAGATTGTTTAAACTTTTCCGCCCAGATTAAAACGTTGTTTTCTCCTGTTTCTAATTCGTTGTAAATGTCTGCAAAATCGCCAGTTTTGACATCGAAAAAATCGAGCGCTTCCCTAGGCGGGCCGAAGTAACAGAGGCGTCCGCCGCGACCCATAAAAACAATACGATCGCACATCGTGATATTTGCCGTCGCGTGAGTCACCAGAATCACCGTCCGGCCTTGATTTGCCAACTTTCGCAGCAGTTGCATCATCTTCTTATCCAAACCCGGATCTAGTCCTGAAGTCGGTTCGTCTAAAAAGAAAAGTTTCGGGTCTGCTAACAGTTCAACTCCGATGCTGACTCGCTTCCGCTGTCCGCCGCTAAGCTGTTTTACCAAAGCCTTGCGGCGGTGAGTCATTTCAATATCTTCTAAAGTTTTTGCGACTACCTGATTGACATCTGTATCGGGAGGTAATCGCAATTTAGCTGCATAACTCAAGACTTCTTCTACTGTTAAATCTGCGTGAACAATATCATCTTGAGGCACGTAACCGATTTGATTGCGGTAAATATTGAAGTTTTGGCGCAGGTTGTCGCCGTTGAGAAACACAGCGCCATTAGTAGTTTTTTCAATACCTAAAAGCGTCCGCATTAAAGTAGATTTTCCTGCACCGCTACCGCCTACTAAAGCCACAAACTGCCCGGGTTCGATCGCTAATTTTATCCCATCCAAACGCTTCGGAATCACCAGACTGTCAGCATCCAAACGAATTTGATTGCCGGAGTCTTGCATTTCCAACTCACCGCTGCGGTAAGTTAGAGTAAACGGGCCGATCCGAATTGCATCTCCCTCGGACAATTGTACGGAATTTGTGACTCGCTGACCGTTCACAAAAACCCCGTTAACGCTGTGGTCTCGCAAAATATAATTGCCGCGACTGTCTTGGTCAACTGTGGCGTGGCGTCTAGAAACAAGCGGCGCATCTAATTGCAGCGAAGCGTTTGGATCGCGACCCAACAAAACCGACCGATTCTTAAGAAGAATTGACTGCTTGCTAGAGATAGCAACCTGATTCGCCAGCGGATTAAAATAACTCAGCAAAACTTGATTTTGAGGATCGAGACCGATTTTAATTTCTGTACCGTCTTTCAGACAATAACCGTCATTGGGAGTAATGCGAGTGCGATCGACAAATAAGCCATTAGTGCTCGGTCGCTGCCCGTCACCGTCGTAAATCCAGTAATTATCCCCAATTTGGCGCAAAACAGCGTGAACGCCGGAAACTGCCCGCCAAGCATCGGGAATGACTAAATCAGCACGAGTGCGATCGCGCCCCAATACGTGCTGCTGCTGTTTTAACTCTAACTGTAAAACCTCCCCTTGATTGCTTAATACTAAATACGGTCGATCGCTTAAAGCAGTCAGTTGTCCTATATTGCCTGTCATACTTCAATCGCGGTTTTTGCACTCACTTTTGTCAGCATATCAAAAGTAGGACAACAATACACTTATATTAAGCAAGTCTACTTAGCAACAACCGACAAACTGCGAAGCCTATTAATTGCCGCCGCCAATTCAAACCGCCGAAACATCGCAAAATCCCCTTCAGGAAAAGGCGATAAAATATCCATCCCCTGCGCGTCAATATCTGCCATCACCAAATCTATGATTTCCGACAAAGTGCGTTTCCCGTCCGTGTATTGCTGCTTAGCATAAACCATTGCCGCAGCGATCGCCCTTAACTGTCCGCTGTCCACAATTTGCTCAACAGCACCCAAATCAATCTCCTCAGTTCCGAAAGCCAATTCATCAACATCCCGCACCTTCACCCGCACATCTCGCCCCCCCCGACTCGGATCTAAACTAGCAGGAACCGGCACTCTTTGAGTAATCTCACCAAAATATTCTCCCCCTTCAGCAGCACGGCTAATCGAGTAATTATTAGCAATCTCTTTAGCTTTTTCCGTCACATTATATGCTTGAAAATTCTCCATTGCAATCACAGTATCCGCCACATCAAAATAATCGCCGCTTCCCCCCATTACTAAAATAGTCGATACGCCATAATCCGCATACAATTGTCTCACTTTATCAATAAACGGCGTAATCGGTTCCTTATTCTTAGCGATGAGTTCTTGCATTCGGCGATCGCGAATCATAAAATTCGTCGCCGCCGTATCCTCATCCACCAATAAAACAGGCACTAAATCCCCTTCTGAAACAGCGACTAATTGCGTCTCTAAAACAAAAGATTGAGCTTCTTCCTTCTTCCCTCTTCCTTCTTCCCTCTTCCCTCTTCCTTCTTCCTTCTTCCCTCTTCCCTCTTCCTTCTTCCCTCTTCCTTCTTCCTTCTTCCCTCTTCCTTCTTCCTTCTTCCCTCTTCCTTCTTCCTTCTTCCTTCTCCCCACTTCCAAAGCCTCAATAATATTAGCAGCTTGCGACGTGCTACCGCTCGCATTTTCAGTATAAAATTGTGCAGTATCTCTACCTTGCGGCAAGTGGTTAATAAAAGGCGAAATATCAACTCCCGCCACACTTCTCCCATCTTCCGCCCTAATTTTAACTGCCGCCGGATTAGTCACCACAAATTCCCTACCATCTCCCGGAATTCGGTTGTAAACTCCCAACTCTATCGCCCTGAGTAAAGTTGATTTGCCGTGATAGCCGCCGCCAACAATCAAAGTAATGCCAGCGGGAATACCCATACCGGAAATCAAACCGCGATTCGGACAATTAAACTCAACTTTTAACGACGGCGGCGACTGAAAAGCCACAGCATTATTTAACAAAGGGCTGTTGTCAACACCCGTGCGGCGAGGCAAAATAGAACCGTCAGCCACAAACCCAACTAATCCTTTTTCAGCTAACTGTTCCCGCAGCCAGTCAGCATCTTCTACAGTTTCAACATGACGGCGACATTCAGCAGCATTTAAGTTAGCATACTTCAGAGATTTGCTGAAAATTTCCGGGATATCTTCGCACAGCATTTCAGCAGCTTGTCGCCCTAAAATACTGCGTCCACTCGCTGGAAGTCCGACGGCAAATCGCAGTTCAACTCCTCCTAAATCTTCAAGATAGGATGTATTTGAGGAAATGATAAATGCGGAAGTTCGTTCTAAAACTTCTTGTCCGAAGCGAGTCACTGCAATCATACCACTTTTCCCTGTGCCGCGTTTGCTGCTAATGCTGTAGGCTGCTTTGTCAAACTGGCGAGTTAGGTAATCTCTGAGGGCTATTTCTCGACTGCGAGAGTTGAAAAGTTGACAAGGAATTTGAGCAATGTTGGGGGGAACTCTGACTCTCAATTTACTGGGAGAAGCAAACGGATCTCCCTGCACGTAATCAATAATTAATGTGAATTCAGAAAAGTCGTAGTTACCTTGAATGTCTTTGTAGGCTTTGTAACCTCGATTATCTAGTTGCAATAAATGCCGTTGCAGACTTTCTTTGTTAATCATTTGTTATTGGTTATTTGTTATTAATTAATTTGTTATTAGTTATTTTAGCTGCTTCCTAGGCTCTGCCTGGGAACCGATGTCCAGAGGCTCTGCCTCGCTTGCTTTGAGTGGGAAAATCGGAGGCAGAGCCTCCGGAGCAGCGTTACCAGGCAGAGCTTGGTAAGAAGTAGATTACCGATTACCGAACTTCCAATAATTTAGCAGTAGCATTAACAACAATTTGAGCAGAACCGGCGAAAAAAGGTCGATCGATAGTTGCTAATGTATCGCTAGATTGGTGATAGTGGGGCGATCGCAAATTTGCAGTATCCGTCACCAACACAGCACCAATTCCTTTATACCAGAAAGGCGCGTGGTCGCTGCGCAAAACATCGGGAGTCAGCAACCCTTTCAGGGGAACCGGCAGCGCTACCACCGGCGGCAAATCGGCTTTTCCAGACTCCGCAAAACTTTTCAACAGCAGCGGATGTTCCGCATCCCCAATCACAGCGATAAACTCGCCTTTATCGGGAGATTTTACCCCCGATGCTTCTAGAAAAGGTTGCGCTGTCAATCCTTCGGGATATTGCTGGCATCCGGGCGTGCGGCACGCATAACCTACCATATCGAGGACGATCGCTCCCTGCAAATTTTTTAACCGCGCCGCGCTACCGGTGAATGCTAAACTGCCTAAAAGTCCGATTTCTTCCCTGTCGAAAAATGCTACTTGCAATGTCCGAGGTGTGGGGCGAGAACCCAGCAATCTTGCTACTTCTAAAACTACAGCAACTCCCGTCGCATTGTCGTCAGCCCCGGGCGAGTTGGGTACAGTATCGTAGTGTGCTGCCACTAAAATTGCACCGGCGTTTGAGTCAGTACCTTTTCTCTCAGCGAAGACGTTGACCCCTCGATCGAACGACTGCAAATCCGGGGAAAATCCTAATGTTTGCAGTTGTTGGGAAATGTAGTCTCTAGTAAAAGAGCGAGATCGTTCTCCCTCGCGTTCTCCTGCTAAAGTTTCGACGTGTTTCCACAACCGGGACTGGTCAATTGGGGGCAAAGAAAAAGCATCTTTTTCAGCAGGAGGCGGTAAGGGAGAAGGATTTTGGGAAGTGTGGATATTGCGATCGATCGAAACTTCGGGTACAGCCGACAACCGTTGCCACGAGTGAGAACCCCAACCCGCAACCGTCACCGCAACCAGAATAAATAGCGCTATCCAAATCAATTGTTTCATCAGTAAGTCTATTTGAGATTTTAGACAAAGCTTACGCACTCCTCACTCTCATAAACCGCGTTTTTTAGAGGGAGTCCGGGCTGCAACGAAGTTTTTTCGTACAACCCAGTTGATGCGTCCAGGACTGTTAGATTTTATATTTTATATTGACACCATAGTTAAAAATAAACCTGTTTCAAAAAATGAGACTCAATTTTTTTAACATTAGCTACAGCTAAGGCAGAACCAGGTTGTATACTTTTTGATTGCAAGATAATAACCTAGGTAAAAATCTTTGAATTTCGCCGTCGAATATCTTGCTTATTGGAGCCTGCGACGGCGACATCCAACCCTACTAATTTACCTTTAAAATTCACAGTTTAACACTACTTTTTTTCCCACTCAATTTCCTTATTTTCCAATATCAACCCGCTGCTGCTGGGGAAAGCATAAGGAATTGTTTTTGCCGAAAATTCAACTATTTGAGTGGGTTGTTGAAACCACTCGGAATAACTGGGATTGAGTTGATCGTACAGTGCTTTTAAAGCTTGGATCTCTGCCTCTAGCTGCGCTGCTGCTTGATTGATTCTGCGAGCTTGTGCTTGCAATCGTTTTTCCCCAGTTTGAACGTGGTTTTCTACTTCTTGCCAGTGCTGTCCAGCCAGCAAGTTTTCTAATTCACCTTGTTTGTAATTGAGTACAGCCTGTTTTTGTTGCAGTTGCTTTTCAATAATTTTAGTCTCTCGGTCAATCTCCTGGATTTGCTGCAACCACTGCTCCCCAAAAGCAGCATTTTGCTGGTGGAACTCGGCAATGGCCTCAGGAGTATTATTCTTGGGAAAACTGACTGCCACTCGGCACTCAGAGCGCTGTACGCTAAGTTGGTCCCGCGACTCTTGCAGGGCGGCAACTTCTGCTTGCAGCGCGCGGACTTCTTTTTGGAGTTCTGGGATAGTCTGACTCATTGGTTCAATTAGTGGGTGTCTGCATCGATTTTAAGCTAATTGTTTATTTTTATAACCAATCCCAGCCGCTTCCTTGGAAGAATTATCTAATTTTAGCGCGCTTAGGGCCGGTGTCTAAGCATAATGGCTGAGAATTTGTGGCACAATGGCTGATGACACATTTTAACTTAAGATTAAAATGATAATTATTTACGAACACCAATATTTGGTTGTAAAATCAAATTCAGCCCATAACGTTGGATATGTTTTGTTGTTTACCTCAAGTTAAGAGCGAGTGTGTTCAGGTTTTTTACAGCGCAAAAGCATCTATTTAACATTAGGAACAGGAGCAAATGAAAATTAGATATCGATTAATTTTGGCATCTTTAACTGCTGCTATTGTTGGTGTGGAATGTTGCATTAATGCAAAAATATTGCTGGCAAGTGTAGGAGATAGAGACGGCCGCGCTCTAGGAGAAAGTTTGGTTGCGCCTGAGAAATTTAGCTATTGGCGATCGGCATCTCGCCCTCCTGCTTCTGTAAGCGCCGACTTATTTTTAGGTAAATTATCCCGCATAGAACCAGTAAATTTACCCAGCAACAATTTTATACAATCTGAGGAAATCCCTGAAAAAGAGCGTAGTTTTAAGTTAAAAATAATCGCTTATCTGGCTGTTATTTCTGTAGTAATCTCCTTATTAATTAGGACGAATAGAGTAAATATCTTATCCAAAGCGATCGGGTTAATCAAAACGAAGTCTGAAACAGGGAAAGACAAGTTACCAGAAGGAGAAAAAGTGTTGCCTCCAAAAAAAGAACAGGATATCTGGGATACTATTACCACAATGACCCAAGATTTGCAGCAAACTGCCGAATATGCCCTCGATATTTGCGAGGAAATGAACGTCTCGATAATTGCGACCACCCCCGGCGGTAATATTCTGTCGTTAAACCAAGCTACCTGTAAACTTTTGGGATACTCTAAAAAAGAGTTGTTAGGCAAACCAATAGCCGAACTTTTTAATAAAACTGAATTACCTACGCCCGAGTTAGAATTAACAAATTTAACAACCGCAAGTTCTGTCTGTAACATAGAAAAAGTCTACCTTTCCAAACATGGAAAAAAAATAATTGTACTGCTTTCTATTTCAACTATTCGCAACGGCAAAGGCGAGGTCAGCGGCAAGTTGTATATAGCACAAGATCTTACCGACAGCAAGCGGGCTGAAAGAAATTTGCGGCGCAGTGAAAAAAAGTTTCGGCAACTGATAGAAACTGTTAATGCAGCAGCATTGATCTATCACGGCAGACAGTTGCGCTATGTCAATTCTCAGACAGAAGCTCTGACTGGATATACTCGCAAAGAATTGCTAGGGTTGGATTTATACGACTTAATTCATCTAGATTTTATAGAAATAGTTAAAAACTGGGGTAAATGCAGCCAGCCACCAGCAAGCGCAGGCTCAAAATATGAAATAAAAATTCTCACGAAAACCGGAGAAGCCCGCTGGATTGAAGCAACTGTAGATATTATCAAATTTGAGAGAAAAACGTCAATATTAATCACAGCGTTTGACATCAGCGATCGCAAATTAGCAAAGTTAGAACTAGAAACATCTATTTCCTTGCTTCAGGCAACCATTGAATCAACAGCCGACGGCATTCTGGCGGTTGACGGCCAAGGAAAAGTTGTCAGCTTTAACCGTAAATTTGCCCAAATGTGGCGGTTGCCAGATTTCCTGCTCGATTTGAGAGATAACAACCAAATTTTGGGTTTCGGAATCAACCAGTTAAAATACCCGGAAATCTTTCTCAACCGCGCTAAAGAATTGTCCGATCGCCCGGCAGCAGAAAGTTTCGATATCATCGAATTTAAAGATGGCAGAATCTTGGAACGCTACTCGCTGCCACAGCGCACGGGAGGCGAAATTACTGGTCGAGTATTCAGCTTTCGGGATGTAACGGAACGGGTGCAATCCGAAGACAAGCTGCGCAAAAGCGAAGAACGCTTTCACCTGCTGACGCGGGCGACCAATGATGCAGTATGGGATTTTGATTTATTAAAAAATGAGTATTGGTTGAGTAAAGAGTTTGAAAACGTTTTTGGATATAAACTCAACGAAACTCAGACGATAGAATTAGAATCCTGGTGGCTAAATATTCATTCTGAAGAACGAGAAAAAGTGATGTTAAGCTTCAATGAAGCAATGAACTCAGACGCTCAATGTTGGTCAGAGGAATACAGCTTCCACCGTGCAGGCGGGGGATATGTTTTTGTGCTCGATCGCGGGTATATCATCCGCAATGAAAGTGGCAAAGCAGTAAGGGCGATCGGCACGATGATGGACATCACTCAGCGCAAGCAAGCTGAAGAAATTATCCGCTATCAAGCTGTTTACGACCAACTCACCGGTTTACCGAACCGGATACTTTTTAACGAACGGCTGCTGGCGTCATTAAAAAAAGCTAAAACAACAAAAAAAATGCTAGCTGTGATGTTTTTAGACTTGGACAGATTCAAAAAGATTAATGATACACTAGGTCACGCTGCGGGCGATCGCCTGTTAGAAGGTTTTGCCGGACGCATCAGCGACACTTTGCGATCGACTGACACGGTTGCCCGCTGGGGAGGCGACGAATTTACCGTACTGCTTCCCGACATCAATTGCTTAGAAGATGCAGTTAAAACAGCTCAAAGAATACTCAACAATTTAAAGCCAGCATTTAAACTAGAAGAACAGGCGTTTCATGTCAGCAGCAGCATCGGCATAGCCCTTTATCCCGATGACGGTGAAGATGCCGAAACTTTAGTCAAAAATGCCGATGCCGCCTTGTACCGCGCTAAAGAAAAAGGAAGAAATAACTATCAGTTATATACTTCAACAATTAATCCCCAAGGCAGCCAGTTGCTAACTATAGAACACAGGCTGCACGAGGCTCTAGAAAAGGGAGAATTCGAGGTTTTCTACCAGCCCAAAGTCAACATCACTACTTGGAAAATTCAGGGTATGGAAGCCCTGCTGCGCTGGCAACATCCAGAATTAGGTTTAGTTACTCCCGCTACATTTATCCCGATCGCCGAAGAGAACGGACTAATTGTATCCATTGGGGAATGGGTGCTGCAAACTGCCTGCACTCAAAATAAAGCTTGGCAGGATGCTTTGCAGCCAGATTTGCGGGTAGCAGTCAACGTTTCGGCTCGGCAGTTCCAGCAATTTAATTTATTAGAAATGGTAGCGAACTGCTTGGAAAAAACTGGTTTAGCACCCAAGTATTTAGAGTTAGAAATTACCGAAACTACAGCAATGCAAGATGTGGATTATACCACAACAGTTCTGAGGGAGTTGCAGAATATGGGAGTGCAGATTGCGCTGGACGATTTCGGCACGGGTTATTGTTCTTTAAATTATCTCAAAAAGTTTCCCTTGAATATCTTAAAAATAGACCGGTCGTTTGTCAGCGAACTGACGACCGATCCGTGCGAACGGGCGATCGCCAATGCTGTAGCGACCCTGGGGCGAGATTTGAACTTGAGTGTTGTAGCCGAAGGAGTAGAAACTAAAGAGCAGTTGGAGTGTTTGCGATCGCTCCACTGTCAAGAAATTCAGGGTTATTATTTCAGCCCTGCACTATCAGCCAATGATGCTAGCAAGCTCTTGGTAAATTCTCAGTTGCGACAAGTAAAAACTGCATGATACTTATCGGTGAGGGCGATCGGGCTTTAAGATTATTTAATGTTTAATTTTATCTATGAAAGTATATTAAGTGCGCGAGTAAAGGAGAGTATCACGATCCAAATCAACCTGCTAAAACTAACTTTCGAGGAATTCCTCAGCTATGAAGACAATACCGACAACCGCTACGAATTGACTGATGGAGAGTTCATCGCGCGGCCGCCAGAATTAGAACCCAATACCGCCATTGCCAACTATTTATTTTTGGTGCTAGTTAATGTTGGCATCCCTTGGCGGCTCATCAAAACGCATAACTGCGAAATCCAGGTTCCTATCTTGCGATCGGGCGATGCAGCTAACCGCTATCTCGACTTGGTAATCCTCACCGCAGAGCACATCCCGCTGACGGCAAACAGGCTGACTTTCACCCTCAATATACCTGCCCCTCAGTTGGTAGTTAAGGTCGTCAGTCCCGGCAGAGTCGGGAACGGGACTACGATCCTCTTCGAGGGCTTCGCCAACGCAAATGAGATCAGTCCTCCGCCTGTGGCAGCCCGGAGTATTGGATTGTTGACCCCTTTCTCTCACAAGCGTTAAATAGGTAAAAATCCAAGCAAACACATTAACGCCAAGCTTGATATATTATTCTAAGAAAGCCGATTTGACTGAGTTTCATCAGCAAGCAATTGGGATGCTGATTCCCGTCTTGCCATCAGCCACCGTCTGCGTTTCCAATTCACCAAACCAGTGATTAATAAAACGGTGGGTATAAAACCGATGAATACATAGAGAATGCGAGTATAAATTCCGCCGAAAAGACCGAAATGAAGAGTACCGATCGCAATCATAAACTTGAACATAGGTGGCGGTTCTACAACCCGATTGACATTCAACACTTTCCCGCTGTATCGGTTCAGTTCTACGTTACTCAAAGCAAATCGAATTGACTCGTGAGGAAGTTGCTTGCTAACCGTAATTTTTTCAGGTTGATGTTCGTCAAAAACTACATAAGTCGTTTTTCCATCCGGCATAGCTGCATCAGCTTTGCGTAATAGTTCGTTTAAAGCTACCGGTTGTTTGGCAGGAGGTAATACTTTTGCAACTTGCGGAGGTTGATTGAATGCAAATAGCAGCACGAAGCCTGAAAGCATGGCACCTGTCGCAGCCATAATCAGTAAAAATGTACTTGATAAAATGCCTCCGACTTGATGGATGTCGTAACTTAATAACGGTAGTGGCGCCGTTGTGCGAACTGTAAAGCCGCTTTTCAATTTTCGCCAACCAGTCCACAACATTATCCCTGTAATTACGATTAGTAAAAATAGCAAACCCGTCACGCCGACAATCACCGATCCAACTTGACCAATGGCTAATTTGTAGTGAAAGTTGTAGAGAAATCCCATTAGCGATCGCTCCCATTTTCTCGCCCCTAAAACCTTAGCCGTGTACGGATTGACAAATGTATCTAGGTTTTCCCCGTCTTTGGCTTTTATTGTTACCTGATAGCTGCCATCCGGCGTTTGAGGAAAGCGAATCGACTCTAGAGGGAAGTCAGGATAAGCAGCTTGAACTGGCGCAACTATTTTATCAAGGGATACTAGCTTTGCTTGGGGAACAACTCGCATTAAAGATGGGTTAATTATGCGATCGAGTTCTTGGTGAAAGACAATGGCGCTACCTGTCAAACTAATGATACTTAGTAATAGCCCGATTGCGATCCCAATCGCACCATGTATTGTTACTATTGGTTGGCGAACTTTCATAAATTTTTACTCCTTATTTATATAAAAAACGTATTTAGCGGTAGGTTAATGACACTAGCTTTGAAATTTTAAACGGCGATAATTAGCCATCAAAACTATACGGAAACCGTTCGCTGAACTGTAAATTGATAGGTCAAATTCAACCCCCTGGCTTTGTTGCTCACTCGTAGCGATCGAAAACCCAAGGGCATTGCTTGGATCGCTCGTCGCTACATTCTGTTTGGTGATTTTGAAGTATACCAGAGTAGCTGATAGTCTACCTCCAAGCAATTCGGTTTTCGCGCCTACTTCCATTCCAATCCTTCCCCTTTTTCGGGTTTCAGCAGAGTATTAGTAATGCCATCTGCTGCATTGTTAGGCTTGAATGAGCGCGAGTAACTGGCGTAAAGAAAAAGCTCTGGGATGGGTTGATAGACAACGCCAAATCGAGGGTTCACGGCACTGGGATTTTGCGAAAGGTCATTCGATTTTAGATTTTAGATTTTAGATTTTGGATTTTGGATTGACCTTACGGATAAATTCGGGGGCTTGAGGATTTTAGATTTTAGATTTTGGATTGATTCCACGGATAAATCACGTGGCGGGTACCATCAAGAAATTCTTGGTCAGGGAGGTTAGAGTCGAAACCGTACAGTCTAAAGATTGCTAATTGATGGAATAGATCGTAGCGCAAACCTGCCAGTAGCTTGAGATTGTTGGTAATTGCAATTCGATCTGGAAGATAAATGCCCAGTTGATTGGTATAGTAGCTTGTGTCATTAAATCGAGTTAAATCATCGCGATTTTGTCTATACCCAGTTGTGGGGGCATTTCACAAATCATCTCAAGCGGCTCCTGCGACAGGATTTGTAGGCTGTTTTGTTTGGCTTCGAGCCACAGTTCCCGGGACTCTGCCTTTGTTAAGCTAATGGTCATAGCAGGTATTGGGTTCAGTTCTGAGTTAACCATTCTAAGAGCGTTGGCGGAGGCAAAATGCGTCCGCCCTCGCGCCGTGCTTAAAATGGCTTTGTTAGCGTTACTTCGCACTGCTCAGCTTTCAGGCAGTGCAAAATATTAGAGAGAAAAACCACGTCACTCACTCTCCTTTCCCACATTTTGTTTTGCCACCACCACAATAAGTCCCCCACCAAGGATTGAATTTAGCCGGATCTTCTTGATCTTTGGT